>NZ_SPQR01000008.1 GCF_004766055.1 Desulfosporosinus sp. Sb-LF
AATGATGAAATCTCAGACATCTGGTGATCATGCCGAAGGGGTTCCACCCGTTCCCATACCGAACACGGAAGTTAAGACCTTTAGGGCCAAGAATACTTGGGGCGCAGGCCCCTGGGAACGTAGGTCATCGCCAGGTAAACAGCAAAAAGACTATCTCTAACGAGGTAGTCTTTTTGTGTTAGAACGAACGATTTTTAAGCATTTAAATTTCTATGGGGTCGGGGTTCCACCCGTTCGGATCCACATTGCTGGAGAATGCGTTACAAGTCGCAATGTGGCGAAAGTCTCGTCCGCCTTTCGTCACACGGCTGGAGTTTTCGTTATGGGTTGCCGTGTGGCGAAAGTCTCGCCCGACTTTCGTATACCGAACACGGAAGTTAAGGATCCACTGCCGGAGAGTGCATTGTAAGTCGCAGTGTGGCGAAAGGCTCATTCGCCTTTCGTTTCAGGGCCAAGAATACTTGGGGCGCAGGCCCCAGGGAACGTTGGTTATCGCCAGGTAAACAAGCAAAAAGACTATCTCTAATGATATAGTCTTTTGAATTTTATGTAACTTATGGAAGTTAGTGTTTTTTGAAAGGGGAGCTTAGACTCCCCCATTTTTTGTTTCTAATAGACTATTGGGTTCGTTGGTTTTGTTCTTTATCAGTTTGCCCCAATCTTTCTATTTGAGGTTCATAAGCCTGTTTCTTTATCTCTTGAAAATGTTGTTCCATTTGGGGATGTTTATCTGCTAAAACTTTTCTTTTTGTTTCATCATTAGTGCTCAAAAAGAACGCCTCCTTAATTTTTAAATATTACCAAAACAGTATTTCCAAATTTGGAGAAATAATGTTTGGTATTATATATCAATTTTTAACTTGGCCCTCATCGAGAACGGTAGAGCTAATATTCGTAAAGCATGTGTGAGGATTAGCAGATAAGCTCACCCTTTTTGATAGTACAAATTGAGAAGGGAGCTTCTTGTAAGCTGTGGCTTTATTTCTTCAAGAAGCTCATCAACCAATCTAAATTTATTATATCCAATAAGAGGGTCATTAAGCTGGAATGTTTTGGTGTTATTTAACTAAGTATAATAATTGTATCTACGGATAAAATTATTAATAGATTACTCTTTGCTATTTACTATAGCTATAGAGTTTCTAAGGGGTTACAAGCAACATCAAATCCAAATGGACTTAAGAAATTCCAATATGGCCTTAAATGTGGATTATTAATGTAATTTGAACTGAATTCTATTTGTTTTTATGGTTAACTTGTGTTCTTAAGAATATGTAACTAAATGTTCCTTATTTCAAACGAAATTTATCTGACGAAATTGATTATTAACAGCAGGAGGTTACGTTATATCATATGAATGTAGAAAACAATTCTAGTAACCCAGCGAAAGAGGGAACCACCAAAAACATTCTTGCGTATTTTAAAAGTCCAGAAGAAGCCAATAAAGTACAAGAGAAGCTAAAAGACTTGGGCGTGAGTGATATTCAAGTAGATCGTTTTAATAAATATCCGCTTGGAAGTGCAGATCAATTAATGAATCCATTAACAGGTGATACACCTAGTCAAGCAACATTAACTTTAGGCATAAATGCTGGTCAAGATACTGGAATCTTAGTTTCTACGGATGTAAGTGCAACTGGAATGAGTGATGGCGGTCAAAATCCTATAACTGGCCGAGATATTATTCTGGGCACCGTTGTTGATGAATCGATTTTTGAAAAGGCTAGACTATTAATTAAAGAAGGCGATGGCGTGGTGTAACAGAATTCAATATCTCATTATTGTAAAAAGGGAAGAGCTGTTTTGTAAGCTCCTCCCTTTTTTAATGGCACGTATTACTTTTTGTGAGTTGGTGGTTTCATTTTCTTCAAGAAGTTTATCTCACTGACATAGAGTTGCAAATTAATATTTTGAACAATTCCCTTCCCTACTTCAGTCAGGAAAAAATAATAATCTGCGACTTTTACTTAACTATATCAATTCCTTTGCATTGCTGCCAATTTAATATATCCAGGTACTGGGTTTGTAATCTGGAGGGTTTTGTAAATTTATCTCACATGAAAAATTGAGTTCCACGCAGAATATACTAAATTGCCTAATCGTTCCTCAGCAAAGGTGGGGCCTTTTTTGTATCCAGGTGGTAGCTTTATTATATACAGGCAGACGAAGAATTGTGCTAAAGCAATTCAAATATAAGGATTTGCAAGGAGGAATCGACGCGGTCAGCAGTTCATTCAATGAGTGCCTAGAAAATTATCGTCCTTGCCTACCAACACCAAACGTACGAACGAAGTTTCACTTTGGGCAATAACAAATATAATACGGCTTTAGCAGTGGCTAGTATGTGGGAAAATAATTTCTTTCCACTATGATGTGCAATGAGCGCATATTTCATATTGATATTTTCACAGAACGTGGTTATAATGAGAACAGAAGTTCGTAAATGAACCAAATGCGTGTACTGTTAAGCGATCAAAATGAAAGAAATTCGCGCTGGATTACAACCGAAAAACGTATTACGTTGATGAACAGTGACCGATTAAGTACGATGGATGCCCAGTGTGCCAGAACAAAGAAACCCAATTATTAGTCGCAACAAATTTTTTTGGGGCGACCCACTTAAAAAAGAATACTAACTCGTATGAATACTGTGAGATAGCTAAGAAAAAACTCGAGAAACGAAGAAAGAACGCAGATTGTCGTTGCCAATTGGACGACTATAAAAGGAAAGATGAAGATCATTTAATATCGCCGTCTTGAATATGTGGAGGTGAAATATGCCAAACGTAACAGCTATTTGTTATCTTTTATCTTTATTGTTCTATGGAATAGGATATTCGAAAACGTTGGTCATTATGAGCGCTTTAACAGTAAATACTTATGACAATACTATTGATGTATCTCTAGCAACGGCTTATTTTGTTTTGGCAATCTTTTTAGCAGTAATCGGCTCTCTATTCTTTTACGTTAAGAATAATAGAGAGAAAGGAATTATTGAAATCGAAAACATTGAATGCAGCAAAAAAGTGGATAGGAAATCAAATGATGGAAAACGAGCGAGCAAACTTGAGGTTAAAGCCCAATTAACACAGTCTGAGTACGATCTTGATTCGGACAGGATGATGTCTTCGCTATAAACGTGACATCCTAATTACATCCAAAATTGTCCGTGAGAACATCTTCGACACATATTGTAAACTTGAATCCGCTAGAAAAAAATCTTAGCGGATTTTTGCTTTATTAAATGGGAATATTCTCTAAATAAGTGGACAATGGTAATGCCTCTGGTCTTATTCTGGGTAGTAAGACGGTCGTGATGATAGAATGGAAATAGCCTTATTAACCGTATAGTTGGATTTTTGGACGAAAATTGAAATAAGAAAAGTCGCAAGGAGCTGCTGGGGGAATACAAGCAGCTTAAGACCTATATGGGTGTAATCCAAATAACAAACAATGCCAGCGGCAAAATTCACGTAGCCAATTATCCCAACCTAAAAAACCGATGGTTGACCATTCAGGGCCAGCTGGTCATGGGTTGGCGTATGATTTTGAATAAAATTGCATAGCAATAGAGTAAATCATCAGCACTATAGCCTGTACCACAGCCAAACTAATGATTTTATTATTATCGTAAGGGTTTCTCAGACCTCTATTTATGCTAAAATCAGAGGGAATGAGAGGGTGAATTGAGAATTGCTTTTCAAAGTTATTGAGTACATGAAGATGTTTACCACATTGGATGTGGTTTGACGGAAGAGTTAATCTACCATATAGCCTAGGTCAAGTTATACTGCCTGTGCTATATGGTTTTTTGCTTAGGATAAAGAGTTTAGTGAACTTTTCCCCGAGGAACAAAGCTTAACGTAGGTAAGAGCCCCCTTGTGGCAAGATAGTTGGCATAGACCTAATGATATGGCACTTAGATTGAAATTAGACCCCAATATTGTGAAGGATATGAAGAAAGATTGGGAAGCTATTTTCTCATTATTGACTAAATACATAAATTGTAATTATTCGGAACAAAGGTATATAAGAAAATATATTTTTAGGGTTAAAAAGAGGTAAAAATAATGGATAAATATAATGACCTTTCAAAGGAAAATCTAATTGATAAAATTAGAGAATTAGAAGACCTCATAGATGCATTGAAGGAAGAAAAGAATCAAGAGGAATTGTTGATCTTTCCCTGGGTAGGGAATCTAGGCCATTGGTATTGGGATGTAAAAAGTAATAATGTTATATGCAATGATCAAAAAATTCTAGCTTTAAAATACAGAAAAGATGAGATCCCAAGAAAAATAGGCTTTCAGTTTTTTACAGAAAAGCTCCATCCGGAAGACTATGAAAGAGTTATGGAAAATATGAGGCGGCATTTGTATGGACATACTCCAGTCTATGAAGTGGTATATAGAATACAGGCTAAAGACGGAAGCTGGAAATGGTATTATGATAGGGGTAAAGTCACAAAACGTAATGAAGACGGCAAACCTTTATTAGTAGCAGGGATAGTTTTTGATATTACGGTGGAAAAAGAAATGCAATTACTAATAGAAGAAAAAAATAAAGAGCTTTTAGAAATAGTGAACATAGACTATTTAACGAAGGTCTTTAACCGGAAGGCATTATATGAAAAATTGAAATATGAAGTTGTCAGGGTAATGAGAAATAATGAATGTCTGAGCGTTTTAATGTTAGATATAGATCATTTTAAAGCAATAAACGATATGCATGGTCACCTAGTTGGAGATGTGGTTCTTAAACAAGTTGCACAAATTATTAAAAAAAGTGTAAGAGAAGTAGATATTGTTGGTAGATATGGCGGTGAGGAGTTTTTGGTAATATTCCCGAAAAGTAATAGTAAGCAATGTTTTACCATAGCGGAAAGAATTCGAAAAAGTATTCAAGAATCAGAATTTCCTGATGGAATTGTAGTTACCCTCAGTGGAGGACTAAAAGAATATAATCAGGAATCAATCGATAAATTAATTGATGAAGCTGATAAATCCTTATACCAAGCTAAGTATAAGGGTCGAAATCAAATTGTTTTTTAAAATAATAGTATTTTTGTTTTAGTTATTTTTTATATCGTAAACCTTAGACAGGATAGCTAATTTACCCAAATATATCCATAATGGTCAAAAGGTTGACAGAGAAGAGTGATGAGTACAGATTATTTTTGTGAGCATCTGCTGAATGAAAGCAGGTGTCGTTTTTCACAACAAAAGCTAGAGAACTGGCTTAGGGATGGCAACCTGCTATAGGATTGCTCAGTCACATAATGCAACAGTTGACCTTGATACTAGTCATTTCTGGTACTGCTTTTTTTATACGGTTTCCTATAACGGAGACTCAGGAATTGTCAGATTTAGAAATAATATTGCCTTAATCAGGGTATAACAGGTGGTGTCTCAGAGTTCTTCTAAGATGTAGATTAATAAATTAGTATAGAGCATAGTCAGGACTATACAGAAGGTACAGTATCGCAAAGAATTCCTAACTATTTCCTTTTACTCAAACGTTTATATCTCTTGGATTAAATTCATTAAATAAACTCGTGCTTATGCGCGGGTTTATTTAATGAATTTCTTCTTAACTGAGGACGATAACAAAAAATTGCCTTCCAACGTCGAATTTAACGAAGGGAAGGCGCTTTATTTATGCCACTTGTTGTTCTTTCAGTACTAAAGTACTTTAAGTAATCAATGTCCCATCAAATAATGATTTCTCTGCAGGATTTTAAAGAACGTTTGACGAATAATAAGTAGACTGTCGACGAGAGACGGGGCATACTTCCTTAAGGTTAAAATAATTGGTAGTAAATTGTTAACGAGAGGTGATTTTTTTGGATAGTGTAATTAAAAATATGCCCTTCCATTTACAAGTTTATCAGATCTTGAGAGAGTCAATCTTAACTGGTAAGTTTCGACCAGGTGAACGCTTACTTGAACTTAAATTATCGCAGGAATTAGGGGTTAGTCGTAGCCCGATTCGAGAAGCCCTACGCATGTTAGAGCAAGATGGGCTAGTCATTACCATGGAGAATGGGACAGTGGTAAATCCTATGGAAGTAGAAGATATCGAAGAGGTTTATCAATGCCGAATTGCAACTGAACCGTATGCGGGTTTTTTAGCTACGCTGAAGATTAAAGACGAAGAAATTGCGGAACTAGAGCAACTCGTGAACGAGGCTGAGGTGGCCTATGATCAAAAGGAATCGAAGCAAGTTGTGGATTTAAATACAGCGTTTCATGATCAAATCATTCGCATCAGTGGGAATCGACGACTTACTGAAATCGTCGATAAGATTCGATCCCTCAGTATCTTAGCAAGGAATACTGAACTTAAAGTGTATTCCCGCCCAAGGGATTATCTCGATGAGCACAAGGAAATCGTAGAAGCTCTTAAGGGAAAAGATGCCTACATTGTAGAAGGTGTGATACGAAAGCACATTGAAAATGACTGGAAGTATTATTCACAACAGTATCAGGCTGCCTTAAATCGCACGTACGAATAAGATTTCCTAAGAAGTCTGGTTACAGGAGTGTACAATCATGAAAAGTATGTTGATAAAAAATGGTCATATCGTTACTGCATCAGACCAATTTCGAGGGGATATTCTCATTCAAGGTGGAAAAATTGCCGCGATTGGCAGAAATCTAAAGGTACAAACCGATGAGGTCATCGATGCGACGGGAAAATATATCTTCCCTGGAGGGATTGATGCTCACATCCATATGGAGGTTCCTTGTAACGATGGAAGTATCTCGGCTGGCTATAATACAGATTCTATAGCTGCGGCAGTTGGAGGAACTACCACGATACTAGATTACGTGCTTCAAGAAAACGGCCGTTCTCTCGAGGAGTCAGTAAGTCATTGGTCGGAGAAAGCAAAGCAGTCAGCCATCGATTATGGATTTCATCTCATTATTACTCAACCGAATGATAAGACCTTCAATGAACTGAAGCTTCTTGTGGAGCAGGGAATCACTTCGTTCAAACTGTTCATGGCTAATGACATAGCGATGACGGATAAAGACCTCTTTCGGTTTATGAGTGAATTCAAAAAGCTAGGATGTACTGCATGTATTCATGCCGAAAATAAAGAGATTATTGCAGCCTTGCAGGAACAGTACATTTCTCAAGGAAGTATCTCTCCGATTTATCATGCCAAAAGTCGCCCAGAGCACACGGAAGTAGAGGCTATTAACAGAGCAATCATTTTATCCGAACTCACTGGTTGCCTAACATTGATTGCTCATATTAGTACGGCAAAAGGACTGGAGCTTGTCCAAGAGGCAAAAGCTAGGGGGATTCATGTCCTCGGCGAAAGTTGTCCACATTATTTGCTTCTGTCTGAAGACAGATATAATTTAGAAGGTCATGAAAGTGCAAAATATGTCCTATCTCCTCCTCTTCGGAATCTAGAGAATTTTAAAGGTTTGTGGAGAGGTGTATTGAACGGTGCAGTCGATATTATCTCCTCCGACCATAATGGGTTTAACTATTCGACACACAAACAACTAGGGAAAGAGGATTTCCGGAAGATACCCAATGGGGCACCAGGAATAGAGCATCGCTTTGGCTTAATCTACCATCATGGGATGGAAAGAGGGATGGATTTATCAAGGTTTGTTGAGTTAGTCTCGACGAATCCAGCGAAGATTTTTGGGATCTATCCACAGAAGGGAACTATTGCTCCAGGAAGTGATGCCGATCTTGTTCTTTTCAATCCAGAAGTCGAACACGTCATCACCTCGGAAAATCAATATCAAAAATCAGATTATACTCCTTATGAACAGACTAAGCTCAAAGGGAAAGTAGACATCGTTTTGTTACGTGGAGAGCGTATTGTTCATCAAGGGAAATTCGTGGGTACCCTGGGTAAAGGAAACTATCTTAAGAGAGCCATACAGTAAAGTGCTAGCAAGAAGGGACTAACGTCATGGTTAGTCCCTTCTTGCTAGGGAAGGAGTATTCCTTGCCCTGCATAGTGATCTCTTTATGATTTAGAAGATGTTTTTCTACCTATCTGATTCTTAATTTGATTTTTGTATTATTGCTAAAAAGTTCGAAATTCCCAAATAATAATAGAGGAATCTTTAAAATCATGGCGAATAAATATAACATGTAGATTGTCGACAATATACAGTCGCGCGGTCCACTGCTGCTTTAATTAAAATCAAAAACGGAGGAATTTAGTCATGCAAAAAACCATGTTTGATCCTGCAGAACAGAAGAAGATCGGAATGCTAACACCCTCTTCAAACACTGCGCTTGAGCCAATTTGTTCAAGAATGGTTTCAGGTCTTGAGAATCAAGTCACCATGCACTATTCTCGCCTTGAGGTAACGAAAATTTCCTTAGACAAGGATGCATTATCGCAGTTCGATCTCGACCCATTTCTTCGTGCTGCAGAATTTCTTGCACATGCAGATGTTGATGCAATAGCGTGGAATGGTACATCCGGTGGTTGGGTGGGCTTCGAGTTCGATAGAATGTTATGTGAAAAGATCACTGAGGCAACGGGTATCCCTGCTACAACTTCTATGCTAGCAATGTTGGATGCTTTCGAGGAAAACGGAGTTAAGACCCTTCATACGGTTACACCTTATATCCCTACAATCGATGAACTTATCATTAAGCAGTATGCAAAATGCGGATACAAAGTTATTAATGCTCGTGGTTTGAATCAGACAGTCAATCGTTCCTTTAGTTTAGTAACCCCGGAACAAATTGATCAAATGTGTAAAGAAGTAAGCGTAGATCCTGCTGACGGAACCAGCATTATTTGCACCAACTTAAGATCAACTTGGCAAATCGAACAACTTGAAAGAGATTATGGCATCACTGTTTATGATAGTACGGCTGTAACAGTATGGAAAACTCTAAAAATGGTAGGACTTGATCCTAGCGTTGTTAAAGGCTGGGGTAAATTGTTCGAGGCAAAATAAGAATAAGGGGGATCAAGGGATGAAACGAACTAATGTACGTTATTTGATTTTAGGCATGGCTATGCTCATGTACTTTATTACGTTTATGGATCGTGTAAATATTTCTGTTGCGGCTCCTTATATTTCTTCAGAATATGGATTGAACAAAATTCAGATGGGCGCGATTTTTAGTGCATTTACTTTAAGTTACGCAATATTTCAGATGCCAGGTGGATGGTTTGGTGATCGTTTCGGAGCTAGGTTCATCTTGCCGATCTTTGTTGCTTGGTGGTCTGTATGGACAGCTTTAACAACTTTGGGTAGAGGGTATACTTCTTTTTTGCTGATACGGTTTGGATTTGGAGTCGGAGAAGCAGGGGCTTTCCCTGTAGCTCAATCCGCTCTTTCCAGATGGTTGCGTCCTGAAGAGCGTGGATTGTCACAAGGTCTTCTGCAAAGTGCTACCCGTATCGGTTCGGCAGCTACCCCTCCTCTTGTAGCAGCGATTATCGCTTGGGGTGGCTGGCGTATGGCATTTATCCTCTGTGCTGGTTTAGGTATCGTTTGGGCTATCGGTTGGTGGATTATTTACCGTGATCGACCGGAAAATCACCCTTTTGCAAGCAAAGCAGAAATCGATTATATCTTAAATGGTAAAAAGGAATCAATTGCTGTACCTAAAACCCCTTGGGGTAGAATCCTATCTAGTCCAAGTGTCTGGGCATTGTGCTTAAGCTACATGGCCTTCATCTATGTCACTTATATTTACTTCAACTGGTTCCCTACCTATCTTAAAGACGCACGTAATTTCCCCTTGTTAAAGATGGGATTTTATGCAGCTCTTCCATTTCTTGCAGGAGCTGTTGCAAATACTCTTGGCGGAATGCTCTCGGATAAACTAGTTAAGAAAACAAACGGAAGCAAATGGGCTCGTCGGATTATTCCTTTAGTAGGTTCCATTACGTTAGCTTTCTTTATGGTACCCGGAGCACTTGTTCAGAATAATGTAATGTCTGTCATTCTGTTATCCTTTGCTTTAGCTTCTTCGGAGTTTGGTATTGGAGTATATTGGGCTTCCGCTTTAGACATAGCTGGTCCTCATGCGGGAACTGTTTCCGGACTGATGAATACCTTTGGGAACCTTGGTGGTTTTGTTTCCCCTTTAGTTTTTGGTTATATAGTCCAAACTACGGGTAATTGGGCAACTCCGTTTCTGGTCGCATCCGTTGTATCTGTTGCAGGGGCATTATTGTGGCTTGTAATTGACCCAACTAAAAAGGTATACGACGAAACTCAGGGTTAGGAATATTAGAAATAGGTCAAGTCTGGGATAGGTGTTGCTCTGGTATCCCTTTGTGACACCTACTCCCTGTTTAAGGAGCAGGTCTATGGATCGATATATACGTTTTAGCAATAACAATAAGATTCATTATGGATTAGTTAATGGAGACAAAGTTAGCAAACTCATGGGTGAAGAGTTTCAAGATTTTGAAGTTTCGGGAATAGAGTACGATCTTTCCTCAGTGAAGCTATTAGCCCCATGTAGCCCTACAAAGGCAGTTTGCGTCGGACTCAATTACAAAGATACAATTCTCGAACCCGGAGCCAAGTGGCCGGTGGAACCTCTTCTATTCATTAAACCTTCAACAAGCCTATTAAACCCAGGTGAAAGTATCATAAAATGGCCAATGACAGAGGATTTGGCCTTCGAAGCAGAGTTAGCAATTGTTATAGGAAAAAAAGCTCATCTTGTGTCTGAGGATGACGCACATAAATATATATGGGGATATACGATTGCTAATGATGTAACAGCAAAGGACCTACAGAAAACAGATGGGCTATGGGCTCGCTCAAAGTCATTTGATACGTTTCTTCCATTAGGGCCCTGGATAGCCAGCGGAATTGATGCTCATAATTTAACGATTACTTCCTTAGTAAATGGCCAACAAAAACAAAAGGGAAATACCGCTGATTTAATCTTTGGAATCGAATACCTTGTGAGCTACATTTCTCATATTACAACTTTGCTACCGGGCGATGTTATTTTAACCGGTACGCCTGGAGGCTATGGTTCATCCTTAGACGTAAATGATAAGGTTGAAATAGAGATATCGGAGATCGGTACGCTAACGAACTATTGTAAAAGAAGTACTGATACATGGAGTCTTGCGCCTCGCCATAAATCTATATAGTGAACGCAAGCAGATTTGAACTACGTGTCATTAAAAGGCAACGTAGTTCTTGTCTATAAGACAACGGGTTTCTATATAAAGGCGAAACAAGGAGCTTTTCAGACTATTTTCCCGATAGACTTGTTTATTGAGTCGTAAATTTTAAGATGCAAAAATTGGTTGACATAACTTGCTGAAGCTATGGGAACATGAGTTGATTATAAGGGAGAGGCATTTACTCAATTACAACAAAGTATCCAGCAAGGGATGCAAGCCCTGAGTCAAGCTGATCGATATATTCAATCTACTCAGGTTCTAAATCAAATGAACAACTTTATTGAACAGGTTCAACAGCGACTTCAAAACATGAGTCAAAGTCAACAAAATCAGCAAGCTCAGGGTCAACAAAAGCAAGCTCAAGCTCAAGGTCAACAAAACCAGCAAAATTCTGGATGGACACCTCAACAACCTCACTTTCAATAAGTTAGCAAGTTAATTAATCAGTGAAAAACAATCCCCACATGCGAACAAGCAGGTGGGGATTGTTTTATTTCATAAAGATTGCTTGTCATCGCCTATTAAACATGACGTAAGAATTATTCCAATAACAATTAGCAGAACCATGATAATGGCATATTTCTCATACGATTGCTTTGATCTTCCAAGATGCATGATTTTTTCATAGATCTCAGGTGCCTGTTCCTCAATTGCTTTTACTTTATCTGGTATAGTAGCATATTGCCCCGTAATATCTTGATACATTTTACACAATTGTTCATTATTCTTTTGAATGATCCGATCAGAAACTGTTGTTCGTGTAATCGGTTGCTGTGTGTGTGGAATATCAAATGCAAAACTTACGCTATTGCTATCTATTGTAAATTCATTATTTAAATATCCTGCACTTCTTAATCCAGTCACAAATGAATCGCGCATTATCTCATCATTAAAGGTTATCTTTATATCCATTGCTAATTCTGAGGGTTCTGAAAACTCACCTAGTTTAAAACCCGTTAGCCACCAGTGTTTGCCTTCTCTTGTAAACAGAGTTTTACCGTTCTTTCTTAAAGTGAAAGACATTTGCAATAGATCAGCATCGCCACAACAATTATAAAAAGTCCCACTGAAAATATCAGGAATCTTTAGATCAAGCGCGCCTGTATAGATTCCAATTTCGCCACCAGTGACTAAATCATACTGACCTTTCCATAGTCCGATCATCCATTTCCGTTTGTTATATTCAAAGTAAATCGGTTCACAATCAATGATCATTCCCAAGGGCGCTGCCGCTTCATCATAAAGACGACAATACCCAATGCTTCTTTGCCAAGGATTCATAGTTGAATAGAAAATATCTTGTTTCAGATCATATGAATAACCTGCCATTTCTATTGCTTTATCTAATTCCTCGTTACCCGTTCCTTGGGGTAAGAAGCTGAGATCGTCACCATTTCTTCGGGTGACCGTTTCGCCTATGGATCTTTTTTGAATTGACATACGAATCCCCCCTCAGTACATATTATTGGATTTATCCATAACATGGTGCATAGATTGATCAATTTTGGAATGGTACAAGAAGAAAAATTTCGAAATATTGTACCAAATATCAATTGAGTATATCTAAATCGGGTGTAAATAATGAGACAACCTGGCTTAGCCTAGGTTGTCTCATTATTTCTAGATTAGCAAAATCAAATCCGCAAGGAGGAGGCAAGCTAGAAGATAATACCTGTAAATGAGAAGGAATTATAAGGGAACATGTTGAATGTTAAGATGAGATAAAGTTAATGTTAATGTACTCAGAAGAACAACAGGTGATATCCATAGTTGGAGGGATGCCTTTGGTATTTGAAGAGTGTTCTATTGACTCTGTATTATGAATAATTAATGTAAGTTGTTTGGATTATACTGTCACAGTGAAAGGAAGGAACGTTAAACATGAAAAAAAGATGGTTGGTATTATTTGTGGCAATCTTTGCCGTTGCCCTTCTGGGGGCTGGATGCGGTCAGAAGACGGCTAGCACGCAGCCGACTGCAGATTCGCAGCAGGCAGGGGATCCGTCATGGAAGAAAATTAAGGATAAAGGAGAACTTGTCGTCGGTTTGGACGATAATTATCCTCCAGCAGGCTTCCGTGATAAAAAGGGAGAGCTCGTTGGCTTTGACATTGATTTAGCTAAAGAAGCTGCCAAGCGGTTGGGAGTAAAAGTCGTATTCAAGCCTGTACAATGGGATGGAGTATTAATGAATTTGAAGAATGGGGATATCGACCTCATTTGGAATGCCTTAGGTATCACTACTGAAAGACAGAAGGAAATTGGTTTTACAGATAGTTACATGGCAGATAGAAATATTATCGTTGTAAAGCCAGGCTCCACGATAAAGACTAAGGCAGATTTAGCAGGAAAAGTCATTGGACTTCAATTAGGGAGTACAGCGGAACCGGCTGTTAAACAAGATTCGATGTCTTCTCAAATTAAAGAGATCAGAAAGTTTGAAAGTCCAACGGTCGCCTTAATGGATTTGGAGGCTGGTCGTATCGACGCAGTGGTAACTAATGAAATGAACGCCCGTTATCTGATTAACACAGATAAAACGACGGATAAATACTATATTTTAACAGAAAAAGAAGGCGATTTCGGCAGAGAACCGTTTGGAGTAGGAGTACGTAAGAATGATAAGACCTTCCTTACAGAGTTGAATCGAGTACTTAAAGAAATGAAAGCTGATGGAACTGCCGCCAAAATCAGTAACCAATGGTTTGGATCAGATATCATTAAGTAAGCAAACCATAAAAATAAGGATAGGAAGTATAGGAAGTTGAGAAAATACTTCCTATTCCTTATTTTTGGAAACCATAAAATACCTTGCCTGAGTTAAAAGTATACAAGACTATCATAAGGGGATAAGAGAAAACGATGGATTATGTGCTGACAATATTGCCCGTTCTTCTTAAGGGCCTGCAGCTATCGCTGACGATTTATGGGATTGTAATCATTTTGATTTTTCCTTTGGCAATTTTAGTAGCAATCGGCAAAGTGTCCGGCTCCCAAATTCTCAAAAGGATCTTATCTTTATACACCTGGATTTGGCGGGGTACACCACTTTTGCTTCAATTATTTTTTATTTATTTTGGTTTACCTCACTTTGGCATCAAGTTATCCCCAATGGTTTCAGTGGTCATTGCATTTGTATTGAATGTAGGAGCTTATGAAGCAGAAATTATTCGGGCAGGGATTGAATCGATAGACAAAGGGCAGTACGAAGCCGCCAAGGCTTTAGGAATGACCTATGTTCAAACAATGCGACGGATCATCATTCCCCAAACGATCAGACGGGTGTTGCCGGCCACCTGCAGTGAAGCCCTTCTCACCTTTAAGGATACGGCACTGGTGGCGGCTATTGGTATGGGTGATTTGTTACGCTCGGCCAAGGAAGTGGTTACGACCGATTTCAAAATTACAGCCTTTTTTATAGCCTTTATTATCTATCTAATTGTTTCCTCCATATTGGTTCAAGCGTTTACCAAATTAGAAAAGAAATATTCGATCTACGAATAACGAAAACAACAGAACAATTATAGGCGAACGTGAGGGGACAAGATAAAACAATGGATCATATGGAATATGTTCTTAATATACTTCCGTTTATCTTATCGGGTTTAAAGTTAACTGCGAAGATTTATGTGGCTACCTTGTTTTTGGCTCTGCCCTTGGGGCTTATAGCAGCTATTGGCAAAGTAAGCAACTCAAAAATAATCAAAAAGATATTATTCTTATATACATGGGTTTGGCGGGGGTCGCCATTGCTACTCCAGTTGTTCTTTATGTTTTATGGCTTACCTGTAATTGGCATTAGGCTTTCTCCTTTCGCCGCGGCGACGATAACCTATGCTCTAAATTATGGGGCATATTTGACGGAGATTTTTCGAGGTGGAATAGAATCTATCGACAAGGGGCAATATGAAGCGGCCAAAGCATTGGGGATGACTTATTCCCAGACGATGCGTCGAATAATCATTCCCCAAACTGTGAGACGTGTTTTGCCCCCTACATGCAGCGAAGCAGTAAACTTAGTAAAGGATACTGCCCTTCTGGCCGTTCTTGGTATGCCTGATTTATTACGTATTGCAACCCAGATTTTCACCAGGGATTTTGATATTACCTCATTTATTGTGGCATTTGTTTTGTACTTAATTATTTCTTCTGTTCTAGTCAAACTATTTGGGAAATTAGAGAAGATGTATTCGATTTATGAATAGGAGATGGAGATAAACCAATGACGATGATACGCATGAGCAATATTCATAAATATTTCGGCAGCCTCCATGTTTTGAAAGGGGTATCTCTAGAAGTAAAAAAAGGGGAAATTGTCGCCATTATTGGTCCCAGCGGGTCAGGTAAGAGCACGTTGCTTCGCTGTATGAATCAATTGGAGATGATTGACCAGGGCATAGTTGAAATAGAAGGGATCGTTGTAGAGGCAGCTGGTGATGTAGGAACTAAGATTACTGCCACTCATCAAGAAGTAAGGGCAACCTATCGAAAAATGGGTATGGTGTTCCAAAGCTTCAATCTTTTCCCCCATATGACAGCTTTGGGCAATGTGATGGAAGCGCCCATCTCCGTAAATAAGGCGACGAAAGCGGATGCAAGTCAAATTGCCGAGAAGCAATTAGCAAAGGTGGGGCTACTGGAGAAGAAAGATGCCTTCCCCTCCAAATTATCCGGGGGGCAAAAACAACGGGTGGCCATTGCTCGTGCTCTAGCCATGAACCCAGATATTATGCTTTTCGATGAACCGACATCAGCATTAGACCCAGAGTTAGTGGGAGAAGTATTGAATGTCATCAAAAAACTTGCTCAAGAGCATATGACTATGTTAATTGTGACCCATGAAATGGGGTTTGCTAAAGAAATATCCGACCGGGTGATTTTTATGGATGATGGTAAGATTTTGGAAGACAGTAGCCCGAAAGAGTTCTTTGAAAATCCTCGTCATCCGAGGATAAAAACGTTTTTGGAGAAAATGCTGTAATGCAGCAAATGCAAAAACATGGAATATCGGATATAATCATCTTAGATTGTGAAAACTGGGAGGTATTGGATATGATTATGACAACCACACCTTCAATTGAGGGCCGTAAAATTACAGCTTATATGGGGATTATTACTGGGGAAGCTATCATGGGTGCTAATATTATGCGTGATCTTTTTGCTAGCATTACGGATGTCATCGGCGGTCGTTCTGGAGCTTATGAGGAGAAATTACAGGATGCTCGGCTAATTGCCTTGCGTGAATTAGAAGAACATGCCGCACGGCTAGGAGCCAATGCTGTCGTGGGAATTGACTTAGATTATGAAGTCATCGGCCAAAGTGGAAGTATGTTAATGGTTAGCGCTTCTGGTACTGCAGTTCGTATAGAGTAGTACTTATTGAATATATGGAAAATTGATTGCCATGTAAGTTTCATTTCAATGAACCAGAAGAGAACCACTCCACAGGGGTGGTTTTTTCTTCTTGTTCATTGAAACTTTATCAGAATCATTTAATAACTTGTATATTTTATTCAAAGAAAAAGAAGGTATTTTCACATAATTCGCGAATTTATTCATTAGTGTTCTTTTTTGATACAAAATAGGATAAAAGTCACGAAAGAGGTGCACTTGTGCGTTCGCTTAAACATCAGATTTTTGTATTGCTAGTAGGTTCGCTTGTCCTACTAGCGGCTAGCTTCCTAGTGACTCTCGGCTTCTACATGAAGGATCGCGCTGTGGCAGCTGCAATTGTTAAAGTACAAACAGATTTAGCAACCTGTGGCGAAATTATTGATCAGAAATTTCCTGGCTCGTGGTCAGAGCAAAACGGGAATCTATATAAAGGACCCGATAAAATCAGTCTCAATAATGAATTAGTTGACCACTTATCCAATCTGACGGGGGACACTGTTACTCTATTTCTCGGGGAGACGCGGGTAGCTACAACAGTGCGTGGTTCAAACGGCGAACGGGCGATTGGTACTAAGGTTTCGACTAGTGTAGCTCAGAAAGTATTGCAGGATGGACAGACCTATGTAGGGCAGGCTAATGTAGTAGGCGAGTGGTACCAAACGGGTTATGTTCCATTACGCGCAGAGAGTGGTAAGATTATTGGAATCTTTTATGTAGGAATTTCCCATGCTTATGAGCTGGAAATTATTACGAGATCTTTGATCACCATGGCCGGAATAGGACTATCTTTAACGATCGCGGTAGCTCTTCTTACAATGTTTTTCCTTCAAAAGGTTATCATCTACCCTTTGCACAATATCGTAGCAGGAACAAGAGACGTAGCAGCGGGGAATCTCACCCAAACGGTTAAAGTTTCCGGGGCCAAGGAAATTGGGGAATTAGAGGATGCTTTTAACCAAATGGTAGAGCAAATCCAATCGCTTACAGAGGAGATTAACAGGGCAAACTCGGGTAATCCTAGGTATGACCCAACGTTAAATGACATTAATCAGCCCATAGAGCCGATCGAATGTGACCGAGAGATGACTGAGTTAAGCATTGATCGTGTTGTCGTTCCTGAGTCTAAGCAATTATCTAGGCTAGATAGCGCTGGATGCATTGGAGAGGGGGGGCTGCCTAAGGGTTTAAATCAAGCCACTCTAGGGCAGATAGTACAATTTTTGCAAGCGACCCGCCGACCCCTTTCAGCAGAGGAAGTCGCAGAAGGAGTTAAGCTTACTAGGGTCACGGTACGACGCTACCTCGAATTTCTGGAGAATAGCGGGTTGTTAAAATCCGAACAAAAATACGGCACGGTTGGACGACCAGTCAAGCTATTTATTCAGTTCTAAGTGATAAAAGGCCCCTATGGGGTCTTTTTCTCGTTTTGAACAATATAAGACAGAGACACTTACTTAAGTTACTTAACTCTTAAATAGAATTTTCTAAATTAATAAAACGTTTCATTTGTTTTTTTTATTCACAAAATACTTATTTAATGTTCATAAACACGACAGGATGGGTAATGAGGGCTAAACTAAGTCTAGATTCATTAGTCTTCCTCAGGCCAAATCGCAAACTAATAATTCAAGCCAATTAAGGGAGGTGTAAAAGTAGCCAGATAAATGCTCTTAATTAAAGGAGGATTTCAATGTGTAACAGCGCTTCGCCTAATGAGTTTGCTCAAAAACTGGATGACTATATCGACAATCTAACTCACAAAAAAGAAAACCTTATTGGCGTTTTACATTACGCTCAAGAAATTTATGGATATCTGCCCGACAATGTACAGTGGCATATTGCACAGAAACTTAATATACCTTCAGCTACAGTCTATGGTGTTGTGAGCTTCTACTCGTTTTTCACAATGATACCTAGAGGGGAACACGTAGTAAACGTATGCATGGGCACAGCCTGTTTTGTGCGAGGTGCGGATAAATTAAAAGATGAACTAGAAAATCAGTTAAAAATCAAAGCTGGAGAGACTACACCAGACAATCTATTCACCTTGGAAACTCTACGCTGTGTGGGAGCATGTGGGCTCGCCCCGGTTATGATCGTCGATGGCAAAGTCCATGGACGAATGCAAGAAGCACAAAATATTAATGAAGTCCTTGCTGAATATCGCCCGTAAAGTTAACAGGATAACAGGAAACTAATTAGTATAACTACCCATTGAGTTTAGCTGAACTTATCTAGGGACTTAGCTCCGCTTATCTACCACTTACGAAGTAGAAGTGTGATTGGGGTTAATCTTCGGAGAAATCAGCTTAAATGCACATGTGACTATGGTATGAAGCGTCACCGAAGGAAGGGAAAAGCTTTATGAAACTCAAAAATACCGATGCCTTGAATGCATTAAGAGCCCAAAGCCTTGAACTTATGGGATCACGTCAAGCCACTAATTCTGTTAGTACGGAAAAAGCTCTGGTAAGGCATGTTATGGTCTGTGGGGGACCTGGTTGCCACTCCTCAGGCAGTCCCCGCATAGCAGAAGTTCTGGAAGAAGAGCTGAACCAGCGAGGATTATCCGAACAGGTTAAGGTTTTCCAACCTGGCTGTTTTGGTTTTTGCGAGAAGGGCCCAATGATCGAAATCCACCCAGACAACATTACCTATTGTGAAGTTTCCGCCGAAGATGTAGCAACGATTGTTGAAGAACACTTTATAAAAGGAAACACAATAGAACACCTTCTATATATGGATCCGAATACCAAGGAGCGTTTCGCTACCAACCTCCCTTTCTATGATGGCCAACTTCGCATTGCCCTCCGTAATGTGGGTTATATTGCACCTGAAAATATTCTTGAATATTTCGCGGTAGATGGTTATCAAGCCTTAGCGAAAGTCCTTTTCGATATGACTCCTTTAGATGTCATTGATGCTCTAAAAGTAAGTGGACTCAGAGGACGTGGCGGCGCTGGTTTCCCGACGGGCTCAAAATGGGAATTTACACGTAAAAGTGAGGCCGACCAACGCTACATCATTTGTAATGCGGATGAAGGGGACCCGGGTGCTTTCATGGACCGTTCTGTTTTGGAAGGTGACCCTCATAGCGTTTTAGAGGCAATGCTCATCGCTGGCTCAGCAATTGGGGCTTCCGAGGGATTTATCTATGTCAGGGCAGAATACCCAGCAGCCATTCATCGTTTAAAAATCGCCATCGCCCAAGCCCGTGAATATGGGTTATTAGGGAAGAACATTTTAGGCAGTGATTTTTCCTTTGACATTGAGCTTAAATACGGAGCTGGGGCCTTCGTCTGTGGGGAAGAAACCGCTCTGATTCATTCTATCGAAGGGTCCCGCGGGGAACCTACAGTTAAACCTCCGTTTCCTGCCCAAAAGGGATTGTGGGGTAAACCTACCTGTGTCAACAATGTAGAAACGTTGGCGAATATTCCTGCCATTATTCTAAAAGGAGCCGATTGGTTTTCTGGAATAGGCACTGAAAAAAGCAAAGGAACTAAAGTGTTCGCTTTGGCTGGTAAAGTTAACAGCGTAGGGCTTGTCGAAGTTCCCATGGGGACCACTCTCCGGCAAATCATTTTTAACATGGGCGGAGGGATCAAAGGCCATAAAACGTTTAAGGCAGCACAAACTGGAGGCCCCTCTGGTGGATGTATTCCGACCAAGTTTTTAGATACCCCAATAGATTATGAGTCCTTAGCATCTATTGGCTCCATGATGGGATCTGGGGGACTCATTGTCCTAGATGAAGACGATTGTATGGTTAATATTGCTAGATTCTTCTTGGAATTTACGATGGATGAATCCTGTGGTCGCTGTACTGCCTGTCGAGTTGGTACTAAACGTCTTTATGAGATCCTGACCAAGATCACAGAAGGCAAAGGAACGTTAGAGGATTTGGACAATATGGAGAAACTGTGCAATATCATTAAGGACACGGCCCTTTGTGGGCTTGGCCAAAGTGCACCGAATCCCATTCTTTCCACCTTGAAATATTTCCGCGAAGAATATCTTGCGCATGTTGTCGATAAAACCTGTCCGGCCGGTGTATGTAAGAACTTGTTGAAATATGAAATCACAGATAAATGTGTAGGGTGTACCCTTTGTGTCAAGAAATGCCCCATGAATTGTATTACGGGCGCATCCAAGAAGCGTCACACCATCGACCAAGAACGCTGCCTGAAATGTGGGGCATGCATGGAACAATGCCGCGTCGTCGGTGCAATTATCCGCCGTTAAGATACCCCTAAAGGAGGACTCCGTATGGATATACAGCTAACTATCAATGACATAGCCCTTACAGTACCGGAGGGAATGTCCATCTTAGAAGCAGCTCGAACTATAAACATAGACATTCCAACCTTGTGCTATCTAAAACTTAATGAAATGCATTACAATAATAATATAGCGTCTTGCCGAGTATGTGTGGTCGAGGTCGAGGGTCGACGCAATCTGGCTTCCTCCTGTTCAACTCCTGTGTCGAGTGGCATGGTCGTTAAAACTGATTCCCTTCGTGCTATCCAGGCCAGACGAGCTATGGTTGAACTCCTGCTTTCGGATCACCCTAAATCCTGTTTGACCTGTTCTAAAAATCAAGACTGTGATCTTCAGTCTTTAGCCTCGGAATTGGGCGTACGCCATATCTCGTATGAAGGGGAAGAATCAGAGTTCGAAATCGACAGATCGAGTGCTTCCATTGTTCGAGATCCTAACAAATGTATCCGTTGCCGCCGCTGTGAAACGATGTGTAATGAAGTACAGACAGTCGGCGTATACTCTGCAGTGGGGCGTGGTTTTGAAACGGTGGTTAAAACGGCCTTCGATTTACCTCTTAGCAAAACCGCTTGTACGTTCTGCGGACAATGTATTGCAGTATGTCCTACTGGTGCTTTAACAGAATTAGATCAAGTCGACAAAGTCTGGAAAGCTCTCAACGATCCGAACCAATTTGTCGTCGTACAAACAGCACCAGCCGTACGGGTTGCTCTGGGGGAAGGATTTGGTTTAGAACCTGGGACGATTGTTACTGGGAAAATGGTTGCCGCTCTCAGACGACTGGGTTTTGACCGCGTATTTGACACGGACTTTGCTGCTGACTTGACGATTATGGAGGAAGCAACTGAGCTTGTTCATCGTATTCAACATGGTGGACGTCTACCTCTACTTACAAGTTGTTGCCCCGCTTGGGTCAAATTCTTTGAGCATCAATTCCCAGATCTATTAGACATCCCTTCAACCTGCAAATCCCCTCATGAGATGTTGGGGGTCTTAATCAAGAGCTATTATGCTAAAACTTTGGGAATTGATCCAAAAACTATTACCGTTGTCTCCGTAATGCCCTGTGTAGCTAAAAAGTATGAAGCGGCCCGCCCGGAACTTTCGCAAGGTGCGGAAACCGCAGATGTGGACATTGTCATCACCACACGCGAACTTGCTCGTATGATTCGGGAAGCCAGTATTCATTTTGATCACCTTAAAGACCAGGAGTTTGATCATCCCCTAGGGGAATCGACCGGTGCAGCTGTCATTTTCGGAGCGACTGGCGGAGTTCTGGAAGCAGCTCTACGGACGGCGTACGAGGTGCTAACTGGTGAAACTCTGGAAAAAGTGGAGTTTGAGGCTCTTCGGGGAATGGATGGCATCAAGGAAGCGGTTATTCCAATCGCTGGACGGGACTACAAGAGTGCAGTCATTCACGGTCTAGGTAACGCCCGCGCTGTTTTGGAGAAAATACAAGCTGGGGAAATCAATTATGACGTGATTGAGATAATGGCCTGCCCAGGTGGCTGTATCGGGGGCGGCGGACAACCTTATCATCATGGTAACATGGACATTCTTAAAGCCCGAGCAGAAGCAATTTACCGTGAAGATCGCGCCAAGCCCTTACGTAAGTCACACGAAAATTTGGCTATTAAAGGCTTGTACAAAGACTATTTGGGCGAACCATACGGAAAAAGGGCACATCAATTGCTGCATACAAGCTATACAGCACGAAAGAAAATCTAGTCTAGTCCTATAAATGGGTCCCAATGGATGTAAAAGTTCCTTCTGAAATTTAATAGGAACCACAAGGTTATTGGCTTGTGGTTCCTAATCGTACATGAATTATTAACCATATCATTATGAATGAAGATTACAGTTCATCACGGGTTTACGAGATGATTTCTTGCAGATATATTATTTCCTTTGGAAGAACTTCATATAGAGTGGAAAGTGAATTTATCTGTTGTGCTGGAGGTTTCTGGCATAGTGGATCGACAAAACTTTTACCCAATTGTAAGGATTGTTCTGAGCAAGAGGAGAAGGGTCAAAATTAATGCTAATTGTAGCCTTCTTACAGTTGTAGGAGGCTTTTTTGTTTTGGAGGAAACCAAGCATGAATAAGAGGATAGGCGTTATTGGCATTGTGGTTGAAGAATTCGAAAGTGCCTGTAAAGTTAATGAAACTTTACATGAGATGGCAGGCATCATAGTTGGAAGAATGGGAATCCCACGCAAGGAAAGGGGCATCTCGATTATCTCATTGATCGTTGAGGGGAGCTCAGATGAAATTAGTGCAATGACGGGAAAATTGGGAAAAATTCGAGGAGTCAATGTTAAATCAGCATTAACCAAAAAATAAGAGGAATGAATTTATTCTGGTAGTTGATGTATATGAAAGAAACGAGGTGTTCTCTAATGTCAATGTGCCTATTGGTAGAGAACTTTTCCCTTTAACACCATGGTTCTAAGCAAACTTTCACTCTAAGAAAGTTAAAAAAATAACTAATATTAATCTTTAAAAAGGAGTTTTAGGCTATGTATGAATGTAAGTCGAAAAATGCAACGGAGTTTATTGATGATGGTGAAATTCTTGCCACTCTTACCTATGCACAGGAAAACAAAAGAAATCGAGAACTGATTGATAGCCTGATAGAACGTGCAAAAGACTGTAAGGGCTTAACGCATCGCGAGGCTGCTGTTCTGCTGGAATGTGATCTGGAAGATGAAAAAGAAAAAATGTTCAAACTGGCTAAGGAGATTAAGCAAAAGCTTTATGGCAACCGTATTGTCATGTTTGCTCCACTATATCTTTCAAACTACTGCGTAAACGGCTGCGTGTACTGTCCCTATCACAATAAAAATAAAACCATATCTCGTAAAAAGCTTTCGCAGGAGGATATTGTGCGAGAGGTTATCGCCTTGCAGGATATGGGACACAAACGCTTAGCTTTAGAAACAGGAGAAGACCCTGTGAACAATCCAATTGAATATGTTCTAGAAAGTATGAAGACCATTTATAGTATTAAGCATAAAAACGGAGCTATCCGCCGCGTCAATGTTAATATTGCTGCAACAACTGTAGAAAATTATCGCAAGCTCAAGGAAGCGGATATTGGAACTTACATACTTTTTCAGGAAACCTATAACAAAAAAAGCTATGAGGAGCTGCATCCCACAGGGCCAAAGCACGACTACGCCTATCATACCGAAGCGATGGATCGTGCCATGGAGGGCGGTATTGACGATGTGGGAATTGGAGTTTTGTTCGGCTTAAATATGTACCGTTATGACTTTGTCGGTTTGCTCATGCATGCTGAGCATTTAGAAGCAGCAATGGGTGTGGGGCCACATACCATCAGCATTCCACGCATCCGCCCCGCCGATGATATAGACCCAAAAAGTTTTTCGGATGCAATCTCAGATGATATTTTTGCAAAAATTGTGGCTGTTATTCGTATTGCCACCCCTTATACGGGGATGATTATTTCCACCCGAGAATCGCAAACAACCCGCGAACATGTGTTAAAATTGGGCATATCCCAGATAAGCGGAGGCTCAAGTACCAGTGTTGGTGGATATGTTGAGCCGGAAGCACCGGATGATAACTCGGCGCAATTCGAAGTAAACGATACCCGCACATTGGATGAGATTGTAAACTGGCTCTTGGGATTGGGCTATATTCCGAGCTTCTGCACCGCCTGCTATCGTGAAGGGCGTACCGGTGATCGTTTTATGAGCCTTGTAAAGGCAGGGCAGATTGCAAACTGCTGTCAGCCAAATGCTTTAATGACACTTAAAGAATATTTAGAGGATTATGCTTCGCCGGATACCAAGAAAAAGGGTGAGGCAGTAATTGAAAATGAGATTCCCTGCATACCAAATGAGAAGGTTCGGGCAATTGCAATAGAGCATTTGAACGAAATTAAAGAAGGAAAGCGAGATTTCCGTTTCTAACAGCCTTCTTTGTACTAGTCAATCGCCACGAGCAATTGACTAGTACTTTGGCAAAAATTACAGTCTAAATGTGTGGAGGAAATTCCTCGGAGGAGATAACATGAACTTTAGAATAGAAAAGGACCATATTGGAGAAAGGAAGATTCCGGAAGCGAACTATTATGGAATTAACTCAAGAAGAGCCCAAGAAAACTTCAATTTAGGTTCCAAAAGTGTCAATCTAAAGCTTATCTATGAAATTGCTTTAATTAAAAAGGCGGCGGCCAGTGTAAATAAACGATTAAAACAACTGACAGAGGATAAAGCAAATTCCATAATTCAGGCAAGTGAGGAAGTTATACAAGGGAAATTTGATCAGGAATTTATGATAAGTGCTTTTCAAGGAGGAGCAGGTACATCCACTAATATGAATGTGAATGAGGTCATTGCTAACAGGGCCATTGAGATATTAGGTGGATCAAAAGGTGACTATGATCTTGTACATCCTCTAAATGATGTGAACATGTCGCAATCGACCAATGATGTTTATCCAACAGCACTTAGAATTGCCGCAATTCATTTGCTCAGAAAATTAAGCGATTCCCTTGCGAAACTTCAGGAAGCGTTACAGGGAAAGGAAAATGAATTCAGTGATGTGATCAAGCTTGGCAGGACTGAGCTTATGGATGCGTTGCCAATGATGCTTGGACAGGGATTTGGTGCTTATGCAAAGGCAATGGAACGAGATCGATGGAGAGTTTACAAAGTCGAAGAACGATTAAGACTAATTAATCTTGGGGGTACTGCCCTTGGTACTGGGGTTAATGCCTCGCACAAGTACATATTTATGATCACAGATACCATTCAGGAGTTAACAGGACTAGGGTTAGCTAGATCTGATTATCCCATGGATATAACCCAAAATAACGATGTTTTCGTAGAAGTCTCAGGGCTTTTAAAAGCCTGCAGTACCAATTTGTTGAAAATATCAAATGACCTAAGATTATTAGCTTCAGGGCCTAAGGGAGGGTTCGGTGAAATAGAGCTCCCTCAGATGCAGGCCGGTTCGACAATTATGCCGGGAAAAGTGAACCCGGTAATACCAGAGATGATTGCCCAAGTTGCCATGAGAGTTATGGCAAATGATTATGCGATTACAATGGCTGCTTCCTCAGGGCAGCTTGAGCTCAATGCCTTTACCCCTCTCATCGCGGAATGTTTGTTGGAATCCCTAGAACTTCTGAATAATGGAGTCACGATCTTTAGAGAGAAGTGCATTGAAGGAATAATAGCCAATAAAGAAAAATGCCAAGAAACTCTCGAAACGTCAGCAGTACTGGTTGCAGCTTTAGTTCATCATTTAGGGTATGATCAAGCCGGTCACATTGCAAGAAAAGCTTTAAACGAACATAAGACAATAAGGGAAATAGTGAAAGAGGAAACTGATTTTTCCGATATGAGGATTGATGAACTATTGAATCCATTTGAAGTCACAAAACCGGGAATACCAGGAATGTCGGAAAAGTTGAACTTGCGGAGGGATTTAGATGAGCTTAAATGAAGCGCCAAGAAGCGTAAGAGTGCATTTAGCGCTATTTGGAAAGAGGAATACGGGGAAATCCAGCGTAATTAATGCTATAACAGGACAGGAAACAGCCATCGTGTCCGAAGTGAAAGGCACAACGACTGACCCAGTCTTTAAGTCAATGGAACTATTACCGATAGGGCCCTGTGTAATCATAGATACAGCGGGAATTGACGATGTGGGAGCGTTAGGACAGCTCAGGATCAATAAAACTCTGGAGGTTCTAGATAAAACAGATGTGGCACTGCTCATAGTAGATATTAAAGCAGGAATTAGTGATGACGATAGGTTTGTCATGACTAAATTTAAAGAAAAGAAGAAGCCAATTATAGTAGTTTTAAATAAGCTGGATACCTTTGAAAATGAAGACCATGAAAAAATAGTGACTAGTCTTCAAGAAGAATTAAATACCCTAGTCGTCGCTATATCAGCTCTTAAAGGGCGGGGAATTAAAGAATTAAAAGACGCCATCATCTCAGTTATACCAGAGGATCAAGATAAGTTTAAAATTTTGGGTGATTTAATTAATCCTGGTGATTTTGTTGTGCTTGTTACGCCTATTGATAAGGCAGCTCCAAAGGGAAGGCTTATTCTTCCTCAACAGCAAACCATCCGAGACGTACTGGAAAGTGATGCTATGGCTATCGTAACCAAGGAATACGAACTCAGAGAAACCTTAAGTAATCTCGTTAAAAAACCAAAGCTGGTAATAACGGATTCGCAAGTTTTTTTGAAGGTCGCTGCAGATACCCCCAAAGACATATTAATGACATCATTTTCAATCTTATTTGCCAGACAAAAGGGAGATTTAACAGAATTTGTAAAGGGTGCCAAAGCGATTGAAACACTAAAGGATGGAGACAAGGTTTTAATAGCAGAAGGGTGTACCCATCACAGGCAATCGGATGATATTGGCAGTGTGAAGATACCCAGATGGATCCGGCAGAGAACTGGTAAACAGATAGAGTTTGAATTCTCCGCGGGGTCCAGCTTTACGGATGACGTAAAAAAATACGCATTAATTGTTCACTGTGGAGCTTGTATGATGAACAGAACCGGGATGCTCAACAAAGTAAAAAGTGCAAAATGCCATCATGTACCTATTGTAAACTACGGTATTCTCATTGCCTATGTTCAGGGATTACTCCCGAGAGCGCTCGAACCATTTCCACTTGCTAAAATGACTTTGGAAGAAGACCTACTGTAAAAGGGATTTAACCCACTTATCTCCAACCTAAGATGAGGGAATTTTATTGGCGGATAGACAACCGATGAACTTTACTGGATGGGGTTAGTTGATCACTACGGAGGGGAGCGAGCGATAGATGAGTAATCTGCATAATTTATTGGAGAAAGCCTATCAAACGAACAATCTTGCAAGAGAGGAAATCATAGATCTCTTAGAGAACATAACTCACACCGATAGGGAGGTCCTCTATAATTATGCCCTAAAGACGAAACAGGATAAGTACGGGAATAAGGTTTACTTGAGAGGGCTCATCGAGTTCTCGAACATTTGCCGGCAGGATTGCTTGTATTGCGGAATTCGGGCTTCCAATGCGAAGGTGGAACGTTACCGGTTAACACCAGAAAAAATTTTAGCCTGCTGCGATGAAGGGTATAAATTAGGCTATCGGACGTTTGTCTTGCAAAGCGGTGAAGATCTTTGGTATACAGAGGAGATTTTCGTTGCTTTACTTGGCGAGATCAAGAGTCGTTATCCAGAGGTAGCCATTACCCTATCCATTGGCGAGCGGAGAGTGGAAACCTATCAAAGTCTCTTTGCCGCAGGTGCAGATCGCTTTCTAATGCGCCATGAAACAGCTTCGAAAGAACTGTATGAAACGTTACACCCGACGATGCTCTTTGATAACCGCCGGGCCTGTTTAACTGCCCTGAAAGGTCTTGGCTATCAAGTGGGCGCTGGGTTTATGGTGGGGCTTCCTGGGCAAACGTTTGCGGATTTGGCAGAAGACTTACAATATTTAAAGGAACTTCGTCCAGACATGATTGGGATTGGACCTTTTATTCCGCATAGTGAGACACCTTTGGGTGCGGAAAAAGGTGGAACGATTGAAGATACGTTGGTGATGGTTGCACTGGCTCGCCTGCTTATTCCAGATAGCCTTATCCCGGCCACGACCGCCCTTGGTACTTTGCATCCGCAAGGCAGAGAGATGGCCTTGAAAGCAGGTGCCAACGTTCTGATGCCGATTATCACCCCCACCTTCGTAAGAAAACAATACGAACTTTACCAAAACAAAATTTGTGTAGAGGATCGTCCGGAAGATTGCCGATATTGCATAGAACGTAGGATACAATCGGTGGGGTTTGAAGCGGATATGGGTAGAGGGGATAGTCTACAGTTTATCTCACAGAGAACAACTGAGAGCTTTGGAGCGAGCTAGTAAGCTTTCATAGATATTTAATTTGGACAAATCGGAAGGAAAGGTTACAATATTACAAAAGAATCTGTATAATTTCTGGAAGGGTGATTTTAAATGGATACTAAGATTAATATCTTGGCTTTTACAGGAAGCCTACGTCGCAATTCATACAACAAGGCGTCTTTACGAGCTGCGAGGGACCTAGTGCCTGAGGGCGCAAGCTTAGATATAGTGGATCTCGCGCTTATCCCATTTTTTAATGAGGATTTGGAGGCTGAAGGGATTCCTCAAGTGGTGGTAGATTTCAAAAGGAAAATAGCCTTGGCCGATGCACTCCTAATTGCTACACCAGAGTACAACTATTCAATACCACCCGTATTAAAAAATGCCTTAGATTGGGCCTCTCGGGGTACGGATTTGCCATTGTATGGTAAGCCATTGGCAATCATGAGTGCCTCCCCTAGTATGTTTGGAGGAGTACGTGCTCAGTATCACTTGCGCCAGGTTTGTGTTGTACTTAATCTCTTGCTGCTTAATAAACCGGAAGTATTTATAATGAATGCAAATACTAAGTTTGATCAGGATGGGACGTTGATGGATGACTATACTCGAAATGTGATTTCTAAGCTTTTGCAGGCTCTGGTGGATAAAGCCCGGGAGTTAAATGAAAAATAAGATACGTTTGAAGCCAGGGATCATGTCTTGTGGTTAAAAAAACCGGTACCTATTTTTAGATCCTTAGCAGAGGCCACGACTGCATAATTGAATTAATAGTTGTTAGATATGGAGTAGATTGTTATTGCTTTTGTCAGTGTTAAGAAGTATATCTTAAGAAGAGGAGGCTATAGAGAATTTAATGGATGATAAACTGATAAAACTTCTTAAAAACGATCGATTTGCTACTTTTATTGGCATAGAGCTTGTTAAAATGGAGCCAGGATACGCTGTAGCGAAAATGAATATTTCGAAGAACCACTTAAATGGTGTTGATATGATCCAAGGGGGAGTAATCTTTACGTTAGCAGATTTCGCTTTTGCGGCCGCAGCTAATGCAAGTGGACACGTAACTGTGGGAATTAATGCTAATATTGCCTTTTTAAAAGCATCTAAAGGGAAGACTTTAATCGCTGAAGCCAAAGAAGTATCGGTTTCTAAGAAAATTGCTCATTATAATGTTGATGTGTTTAATGAAGACAAAGACCATATTGCCCAAGTAAGCGTCACTGGCTATAAAAAGAGTGAATAAATAGATGACGGGGTGCAACACTTTGGGCAAACCAGAAGATAGTCTCGCAGAGTTTAATCGAGCTCGGATTAATGATGAAGCTGTGAATATAGAAAAAGTCTATTTTTACAAGACGGACAAGAGAGTGAATCCTAAGCAAGAAGATCCTTTTTGGTTTTCCCTCGGGAAGTTGCCAGTTTTGGTGTCGGCCCCGCATGCTGTAAGGCATTATAGACAAAAAAAATAAAAATGTCCGATCAATTCACCGGTTCTATCGTATTCCTATTAAACCAACTAACGGGTTGTCATGCTATCGCAACGACTAAGCTTTATGGTGGAGATCCTAATTTTGACAACCCTTGCATATATAAGGAAAGAATCGCTGAGATTTGTGATAGGGAAAAAGTAAAGTTCGTCCTTGACATTCATGGAGCAGCCCGTGAACGCGGATTCGATGTGGATTTTGGCACGAATAATGGGAAAACCCTTCTAGGTAAGGCTGGAGTGCTAGAAACGATTCAGCATCATTTTAGAGACTTTGAGTTGAGCAGAATCTCCCATGACCATTTTCCTGCTTCTGGGCCTAATACTATCGCTAATTACATAGCACGTGAATTGAGAATTCCAGCGGTGCAAGTGGAGATCAACAAGCAATATAGGGTACCGGCTCAAAATCCCATAGGTTTTCATCGATTACTAGGTGCCTTAGTTCAAAGTGTCAAAGAATTAGCCTAAAAGAAATTTTCACAAAGGTATTGATTTATACTTAAAATGATTATAAAATAAGACATAAATTAATTTATGAAATTTGAGGAGGATTTATTACGATGAAATTTATATGTTCAGTATGCGGTTATGTTCATGAAGGAAATGAAGCGCCGGAACACTGCCCACAATGTAAGGCACCAAAGGCAAAATTCTCACAAAAAGTGGAGGGTGTAATGCAGTGGGCGGATGAGCACAAAATCGGTATTGCCCAGGGAGTTGATTCTGACATACTTGAAGGCTTAAGAGCTAATTTTACAGGGGAATGTACTGAAGTTGGAATGTACCTGGCTATGAGTCGTCAAGCGGATCGAGAAGGTTATCCGGAGATAGCTGAGGCTTATAAAAAGATAGCTTTTGAAGAAGCAGACCATGCAGCTAAGTTTGCGGAGTTACTCGGTGATGTCGTGTATGCTGATACAAAAAAGAACTTACAATTAAGAGTTGAGGCAGAATTTGGAGCATGTCAGGGTAAGAAAGATATTGCAACCAAAGCTAAGCAATTAAATTATGATGCTATTCATGATACTGTCCACGAAATGTGTAAGGATGAAGCAAGGCATGGGTCTGCGTTTAAAGGTCTTTTAGAAAGATACTTTAAATAAAAACTGCTGAATACATTTTCACTAATTATATTAAACCAATCAAAAAGAAAAACCCGCTGAATGCAGCGGGTTTTTTCAAGGCCGTTTTTATGTACAGATATTGGTTACTAAACAATTTGTAGAATAGCGTAGCTAACTCCCACGACTAGAATTGATAATAATAAGGTGCCACCTATAATAATAAGATTTTGTTTTTTGGTATTAATTTTGTGCCAGAGCAAAAGAATCCCTCCGTAGTTTAATTTCCGTTTAATTGTACCCTTCTCTTCATGAGAAAAAAATAGACCTAAAGTCCTAATGCTCTAGCAAAAGGTCCTAATAGATGCTTGTGGTCATCACACGTCATATCGTTTTGGCAAACTTTTCAGACCTGGAAATTTATTATAGGGTGTATAGGTTTGACAAGTTCACGAAATTGAAGTACACTTACTCTTGTTAAGAGGGAGTAGTTGAATTACAAAGGCAACATACCCGGTAAGGAGACTTACCTGACTTTGTAAACCTATGAGGTAACGAGACTTTTGACATGGCCTAGTTTGGGCTGTGTCAAAGGTCTTTTTTGTTACTATCCTTAGAGTAATTGCCAAGTCCTGAGGTTCAATATGTCGTAAGGAGTGGTTATCTTCGATTAAAAAGTTATGAATTAATGGAGTTCTAGCAAGTGGAATTTTAAAGGAGGATTATATACGTGGATTTTTTTCAGAAAGAGGCCAATGAAGTTATTGCGGAATTAACTAGCAACGAAGAGATGGGATTAGCTACCTCTGAAGTTGAAGCCAGAACCCTTCGCTATGGGAAAAACAGCTTTACCCCCAAAGAAAAAGAAAGCATTTTAGTAAAGATATTCGACAACTTAAAAGAACCTCTGATTGTCATTCTTTTGATTTCTGGGTTGATATCATTGGCAATGGGTCATATTCCAGATGGCATCGGGATTTTTGTGGCTGTCTTAATTGCCACATCGATTGCTGTTATTCAAGAGGGTAAGTCGGATAAAGCCTTTGAAGCATTATCAAAGTTAAGTGATGATGTTCAGGTTAAAGTGGTGAGAGATCGCCAAATTGTTTATGTAGCACAAAGCGACCTGACACTGGGGGATATTATACATTTGGAAACGGGGGATAAGGTTCCTGCTGACGCGAGGATCGTGCATTCTTCCAATCTGGAGATTGACGAATCCATGCTTACGGGAGAAGCTGAAGCTGTTTCCAAACGATCCAACAAAATCGAACGAGATGATTGCCCCTTGGCAGAACGAAAGAATATGCTTTACTCTGGAACCATGGTAATTGAAGGAAGGGTCATAGCTATTGTAACTGGCATTGGCGATGCGACTGAAATGGGTAAAATAGCGAATGAACTCAAAGAAGAAACCACATCTCAAACCCCGCTTCAACAAAAGTTAGCTGATCTTGGCAAACGAATTTCTATTATTGGATCGATTGTGGCAGCTGGTATCTTTGTTTTCGAGTTGTTCAACATGTATAGGGCTGGCATTCTTGTCTTTAATAATCTCGGAGCGGCCCTTCCTGGGATAAAAGATGCCTTTATTACGTCCGTGGCGCTGATTGTTGCGGCTGTTCCAGAAGGATTGCCAACAATGGTTGCCATTACCTTAGCTTTCAATATGCAAAAAATGGCTAAGAACAATGCCTTAGTTCGCAAGCTTATTGCGTGTGAAACCATAGGCTCTGTGAATGTCATATGTTCTGATAAAACAGGAACGTTGACGGAAAACAGGATGACCGTTGTTGACGTTTGGTGTGATGGGAAGCTGGTTCCAGTCGATAAGTTGCACCGTGATGAAATGCTGGAGAATTTCTGTGTCAACTCGACAGCGGATATCTCGAAATATGACGATGGTTTCGAATTTCTTGGTAATCCCACAGAATGCTCTCTGCTAGTCTGTGCGGAAAAGAACAAGATCAACTATCTTCATTACCGAAAAAAGGTTGGAGATCCTGTATGTGAATACAATTTTACTTCGGCAAGAAAAATGATGTCAACTGCTTATTCCATGGAGAAAGGCTATAGACTCTATACAAAGGGTTCTCCTGAAAAAGTGTTGAATATTTGTGATCGGTTACTTTTCGAAGGATCGATTATTCCGATGACCCAGGAGCATAAGAATGCCATTGAAGAATCGATAACGAAGCTACAGGACAATGCCAGGCGAGTACTTGCGTTTGCCTTCGATGATTTTAGTGCTGAGCCTCAATGGGAAGATATCTATAACGTGGAGAAAGGTCTTGTATTTACAGGGTTTGTAGGGATCGAAGATCCTTTGCGAATGGATGTGAAAGAAGCTATTGATCAATGTCGACAAGCTGGTATTACGGTTAAAATTCTAACAGGGGACAACATTAATACAGCCAGAGCTATTGCCAATCAACTCGGAATTGTTAAGAAGGACTCTTTAGTGCTCGAAGTTACGGATATCGATAGCATGAGTGACCAAGAGTTGAAGAGTAAACTCGATAGAATTGTGGTTATCGCACGGTCAAATCCTACTGCTAAAATGAGAGTTGTAAAACTCCTGAAGGAAAAAAATGATTCAGTGGTTGTAACGGGTGATGGTATTAATGACGCACCTGCCTTGAAAGCAGCGGATGTCGGGGTTGCAATGGGGATTGCGGGAACTGAAGTATCCAAGGAAGCGGCAGATATTGTCCTATTAGACGACTCCTTTTCTACGATTGTTAAAGCGATTAAGTGGGGAAGAGGAATTTATGAGAACTTCCAACGATTTATTCAGTTTCAGCTAACGGTGAACGTCGTAGCTTTTCTAACTGTTATACTAGCGGAAGTCATGGGGTACAAAATGCCCTTTACCACCTTACAATTGTTATGGGTCAACATTATCATGGACGGACCGCCGGCGTTAACGTTGGGGTTAGAACCACCGAGAGAGCATTTGCTTGACAAACAGCCCATTAAAAGAAATGCATCTATTGTTACGAAGGACATGCTATTTAAGATTGTTTCCAACGGTATGTTCATTGTTACAGCCTTGTTATTGATCATGAAAACTCAAGTTCTTGGAGGTACGGAAACACAACAATCAACGATCGTGTTCACTTCGTTTGTGCTGTTTCAGCTATGGAATGCGTTCAACAGTAGAGAGTTCGGAGTGACAAGTATATTTGCCAACATTCTAAAAAATAAGGCCATGGTTGGGATCGTGTTTCTGACATTCCTAATTCAGGTCTTAGTCACACAGTTTGGAGGAAGCGTCTTCAAAACTGTTCCGCTTGAAGTAGCTTTGTGGCTTAAGATGATTGGATTCACGTTTAGTGTCGTGGTCTTTAGCGAAGTGATAAAGCTCGTAACGAGGGGTATTCGAGCAATCACTGCTGACGCTCAATAACCGTGCACCAATCCGAAACAACCCAAGAAGTAGTACCAAAGTTAGTGCGATAAATTAAAACGCTGGTAGAGAAGTTTGACATTCTCTTACCAGCGCATTTTATGTTAAGTAATTTTGACTCGGGCATAAAATGATACAAGGCGTTACAGAAGCATAACTCTTGGGCACCGGAGGGTATTTCTTAACTTGATCTCTATGAAATAGTGGAAATATTTTGCATGTTGGCAAAGCAGCCCTTGTACGTTATAGTTTAGGCAAGAGAGTATTCTCAACGTTCAAATTTTGATACTCGACTCGTGGAGGGTTTATGAATGACGATAAAGTTTACAGTTTATCAAACGTAGAATTTCTAGCGGATTTAACAGCCGCGGAATTAACAGAACTCGCCAGTGATTTTGAATGGGAAAAGTATGATAAGGGCTCAGAAATCATTCGGCAGGGTCAAGAACAACATTTCTTTTATATCCTAATTAAAGGCAAGGCTGACGTTACGGTTGCAAAAGAAGGGCGTTCGTGGCTTCTCAATTCTTTGGGTCCTGGAGCTACCTTTGGCGAATTTTCGTTACTCACCAGTAAATCTGCTAAAAAAACCATTGTTTGCCAAGAAGAATGCTGGGTATTAGCACTGGAAGCCGAAAGCTTTGCACGCATGCTCTTACGATGGCCGAAACTATACCTTACGTTTATTGGAAAGTTGACTGGGGAGCTGAATGAGGCAAATCTGATATTATCAGAAGCTAAATATAAGGAAATTTTGCGGTCTACTCTACAACTAACCCAGTATAAGGATAAATTTTATGGGCTGTGGGGAGGTTTGCGCACGACGAAAGAAGTCGAACGTAAACTGGAGGAACTTGCTCACCCGGAGGGACACCTGCTTTTAACGGGGGAAAGAGGTACCGGTCGCCAAATGATGGCTTGGTACGTACATCAACGCCAATCAGGCAAATCTGCTCCTTTTGTTGTTGTAGAAGGACAACGTTTCGATCAACAGTGGCGGGATTTAATCAAGGAGTCCGTGGATACCAAGGACTCCTCAGTTTTGTATAACTCTAATCTCTTCGATATAGCTGAGGGTGGAACGTTGTTCATACGGGAAATAAACCTTATCTCTCCCCATACCCAGCATAAATTAGCCCAAGCCTTAAACCTTCAGAAAAACAAATGTTTTGTCATCGGAAGTTTACCGGCGGAACCTGACGATTTAGGGCGAATTATCATTCCCGAACTCCGGGAATGTTTTGCCCATACTTACGAAATTACACCCTTGCGTGAGCGTAAACGGGATATCCCAATCCTTGCGCAAGGATTTTTGGAGAAACTAGCTCAGAAGAACCATCGGAATGTTCCCACTCTGAATAAGGAAGCGACCCAGTTATTACTCTCTCATCATTACCAGCAAGGAAATGTTTCGGAGTTAATACAAGTCATCGAAAGGGCCTTCTATATTGCGGATCAGGATGTAATTGGGCTAGAACAGATCTTTTTTGGTCCAACATCAGAAAAAAGCGGCCATACGATTAACCTTCTAGCGTGGCCTAAGGTAGAAAAAGTATTAAAGAATGGAGCATTTATCGCGTGGACACGTCGGGTAACGATTGTTGGTTTTAGCGCACTTGTCTTGTTATTGCTTTTATCTCCCGAAATTGCAGTTAGAACCAAGATTTTCACTTTAGTTTGGGGTTTGTGGTGGCCGGCACTTGCTATTATTTCTCCTTTCTTAGGAAGACTGTGGTGTACGGTCTGTCCGTTTTCTTCGATTATGGATTTTGTGCAAAAAAGGTTTCATAAGAACCGCCCAATTCCGAAGTTTATTATGAAATACGATTTTCTCATAATTAGTTTTCTGTTTCTCCTGATTTTTTGGATAGAAGTGTTTACTAACATGCGTTCCAGTCCCAGCTATACGGTTATTTTATTAATTTCTATTCAGGTCACTGCGATTTTAGTTGGCATTACCTATCCCCGACATACTTGGTGTCGGCACTTTTGCCCTTTGGGGGGATTTATTGGGACTGCCTCTATAGGTTCGATGCTGGAGGTCCGAGCGGATGCTACCGTTTGCCTGAATAAGTGCACGACCTTTGACTGCTATGTCGGCAAAGGGAATGTCCCAGGCTGTCCAATGTCTCAACATCTGCCATACTTAGATAATAATTTAGATTGTAAATTATGCTTCAACTGTGTGCGGAATTGTCCGAATGGTTCTGTGCAAGTTAATTTAAGGTTCGCTGGGCGAGAGGTATGGCATTTGGTCCGAGTTAACCAGGGATATGCCTTCTTTATCGGGGTGATGTTGGCCATTTTAATTCCTCTTAACTACTTCGAACCGCTCCAAGGAATTTGGCCTTCCACTGTTTGGAAACTATGGTTTAGTCTTTTTTATTGGGCCTCTGCCTTACTTGGGGGAACGCTCGCTTGGTTGATCGCTAAACCCTTTAAAACAAAAGCCGCTTCACTACGGGTCAAGTTAATTTTTGCATTAACTCCGTTAGTCCTTGCAGGACATATTATGTATCAAGTGGCGTTTATCCCTGGTGTTCATTCCCTCTTTCTTGGAATAGGTTACGTAACGTCGTCTGGTCTTCTATCCTTGAATATTCCCTTCACATCTATGGCTAAAGGAATTGCCGCTGCGTTCGGTTTGGTGTTAACCGGGATAACTGTGGCTATCGTTTTGCTCCGCACGAAGAAGAAACGTGCGACTCGCCTGAAGTTGGAAAGAGCTTGACGGTATGCACCGCGAAATCTTTTGTAGTTTTTAGGGCAATGCAGGGCGCACAAGAATAGAATCTTGTGCGCCCTGCCTGAAAATAGCTAATAATGAGGTGGACTTATTATAGTTTAACTGTTTCTACTGGAACTGGACCGGCAATTCCTACAAATATGAAGCGATCTTTTCCAGTGTTACGCATGCCGTGAGTTTGTCCAGCTTCGGCAAGAATCGCCATTCCCTTTTTGATTTCCACTTCTTGGTCATTCCCTGCAAAGTAGAGACCTGACTCCCCTTCTAGGCAAATCCATACATCGTCTGCATTGGGATGTTGATGCAGGAATACTTCTTGACCAGGTTCTAAACACCACATAGCACCTAAGGTCTTATCTGTTTGGTATACCATTACTTTTTGTGGAACGTTCACATCAAACTGTGCTAATTCATCGAGCTTAAAAATTCTGTCTGTCACAGTTAATCCACCCTTCTTTTAATTTTAAATTAGTAGGTTGAGAGTTTTTAAAATACACGAATCTCTTTGAATTTATCAAATTCTTAAGGAATTAGCAACTTTAAAACGAAAAAACATAAGTACATTAATTGTTAACAAAAACTATGCCGATTCCTAAGTATAACAGACCTAGAATACGCGGCGAACTGTTCAAGCTTAACGACATAGCTTTTATATGGTAAGATAGTGGAAAAAGGAGACTTGTGTAATGAGTTTTATGAAGGAATTTAAGGAATTTGCAACAAGAGGAAATGTGATGGATCTGGCAGTAGGTATCATCATCGGTGGTGCTTTTGGAAAAATTGTTTCTTCTCTTGTAGCGGATATAATTATGCCTCCAATTGGTCTTATTGTAGGAGGAATTAGATTCACGGATCTTAAACTTTGGCTTAAAGATGCCGTAGTAGATGGATCAGGAAAGGTAGTTAAAGAGGCTGTTACCTTAAATATTGGTAATTTTATTCAGAGCGTTTTTGACTTTTTAATTATTGCGGGTGCGATTTTCTTGATTGTGAAGGCCATGAATAGTTTAAATAGGAAGAAACCAAAAGAACCCGATGCTCCACCTGTCACTAATGTGGAAGTTCAGCTGCTTACGGAGATCAGAGATCTTCTTAAGAAGGATAATTAATTTATCTATTCCGCGAACAGGAAGAACATGCTATCATTTTGCGGATCACTTTATACGGTCGTACATAGAAGATTCAAAGTTAGTGAATGTGGAATGAATATATTAAGGAGTTTTACGAATGAAGGGTCAGTCTAGGAAAGATATTTATGCAGGAATCACAGTAGATATTGTTTTGAAAGCCGATCAAAGAACTGGGAAATTGACGAGAGGAGTTGTCAAAGATATTTTGACAAACTCGCAGAATCATTCGAGAGGAATTAAAGTCCGGCTTGTCGATGGACAAGTCGGAAGAGTTCAAGAGATTATAAACTAGTAGCACCTTGTTTTAACTTGGTAATTAATTCCCTAAGATCCTTAGGAAAGGGTGCTCGTATAACCAAGGGAAGACCAGTTACAGGATGTAGGAAAGCATAAACCGAGGAGTGTAGGGCTTGGCGGCTAAGAAGCGTGGTATCTCCTCCATAAAGATCATCCCCGAGCAAGGGGTATCCAAAGTTTTCGCAGTGTACGCGGATTTGGTGGGTACGTCCTGTTTCAAGGATAAATTCAAGAAACGTTGCGTTGGGATAGCGATGGAGAACACGGAAATGTGTCCGAGCTGGCATTCCGTCGGGTTGGACTTGGCGTTTGATAAAACTATCTGGGGCAAATCCAATGGGGTCGTCGATAATACCTTCTTGATCGCTTACAACTCCTTCAACGAATCCGAAGTACCGTTTGACGATGTGTCCGCGCTCCAATTGCCAAGCGAGTTGTTGATGGGCAAACTGATTTTTAGCGATGATGACGACTCCAGAGGTATTCCGGTCAATCCGGTGAATAGGACGATACAGGCGATGTTCTCCGTTGCGTTCCCAATATCCGATGACGGCATTGCCTAGAGTATTCGTGAGATAACGATGTGTTGGATGAACGACTTGACCCACCGGTTTACTTACAGCTAATAGGTATTCGTCTTCATAGAGAATGTCGAGAGGAAGATCTTCTCCAACAATGTTAGCTTCTTCATCTGAAAAGAGCTGAATGGATAACGTTTCTCCTTCCTTACCTCGTGTAGTTAAATAAGTGAACTTTCCATTAACCCAAACGCGTTCTCCTTGTTTTAAACGTTGTAATAATTTGAGCGAGAAATGAAATTTGTGAAGTAGGATAGACAGATATTTCTGACCTGAGTCCTCCGATTGTAGACAGTATTCCCAGAGATTAGGCTGTGTGTTCATGAATTCCTCCTAGTGATGCAATGATAGAGCACTCATAAAATCATAGTAAAAACGGCAGATTATATTTTAGAAAGAGAATCTATAATAAGTCATTTTATTTAGAGAGAAAATCGTAAGGGGGCCCTAAAGTGAAAGATAATCGTATTGAAAAACTCGCTAACTCTTTAATCAATTACTCGCTTGCCATTCAGGCCGGGGAGAAAATTCTCATTGAAGTGATAGGACCAGAAATTCCACTTGCCCAGGCACTTGTTCGTTATACCTATCAGGCAGGTGGTTTGCCGTTTTTGTCTACTATCAATCATACCCTACTACGCGAAGTATTAAAAGAATTCTCAGTGGAGCAGGCGGAGGCCATGACTCGTTGGGATCTGGCGCGGATGAAAGAGATGCAGGCCTATATTGGAATTCGAGCAGGAGATAATGTTAATGAGTGGGCTGACGTTCCAAGTGAAAACATGAAGATTTATGCGTCCCACTATCAAAAACCAGTGCATTCGGAGCAACGGGTTGCGCATACTCGTTGGTGTGTGTTGAGATATCCCAATGCGGCTATGGCTCAGTTAGCAAATACAAGTATTGAAGGATTTGAAGACTTTTACTTTGATGTATGCAACTTGGATTATTCTAAGATGTCGCTGGCCATGGATCCGCTGAAAGAGCTGATGGAGAAGACAGATCGTGTGCGTATTGTTGGACCAGGCACTGACTTGCAATTCTCGATCAAAGGAATGCCAGCCATCAAGTGTGACGGGCATCTCAATATACCAGATGGGGAGGTATTCAGTGCACCCCTGAAGGAATCGGTCAATGGACAAATTAGTTATAACACACCGTCACTTTACCAAGGATTTACCTATGATAATATCGTATTAGAATTCAAGGATGGAAAGATTGTCAAAGCGACTGCCAACGATACAGAACGTATCGAGTCAGTCTTTAATACGGATGAGGGAGCACGCTATGTAGGGGAATTTGCGATTGGGGTTAATCCTTTTATTCAGACTCCTATGAAAGATACCCTTTTTGATGAAAAGATTGATGGAAGTTTCCACTTTACCCCAGGATCTTGTTATGATGATTGTTATAATGGTAATAAATCAGCGATCCACTGGGATTTGGTGTGTATTCAAAGATCAGACTATGGCGGTGGTGAGATTTACTTCGATGATACGCTGATTCGGAAAGATGGACGCTTTGTCTTGCCAGAACTTGAGGCTTTGAATCCAGAGAATCTGAAGTCTTGAGAGAGTCATATGCCATCCTTGGGCATTCGACACTAGGAACCCTGTGCAGTTCATGAGAAATAAAGATACCGCTAATGTGCTCTCTTTGCAATAGTTGCCTTTGCAGAGAAATGGTTCTTTGAAAGAACGTAAGCTAGATGAGGAGTCGATTACGAACAGTCATGAAAAGTAAACGATTACGATTGGTTTATAACCCTTACGCTGGTCGGCGTAAGTTAACGACGCAACTAGATACGGTGCTCCGCATTTTTCAAGAAAGCGGTCATGAAGTATGCGTGCATCGGGCATGTTCACCTGAAGACATTGAGCAGGTAGCGTCTCAAAGTACGGATGTAGATCGTTTGGTGATTGCTGGGGGAGACGGCAGTATTCATCAGGCGGTGAACGGATTGTTGCAAATTCCGGCTGAGCAACGTCCCACACTGGGTATTTTGCCCGTGGGTACAGCAAACGATTTAGCCTACGCGTTGCGATTGCCGAAAAGTATTCCTGAAGCGTGTAAAGTGATTGCTAAAGGAAACGTTTTTCAAATGGATACAGGTAAACTCAATGATCGATTTTTTGTTAACGTAGCAAGTGCGGGGCTTTTGACGGATGTTTCTCAAAAAGTAGATACCCGCGTCAAGAATACGCTCGGGCAATTAGCGTACTTTCTAAAAGGAATTGAGACTCTTCCTTCCTTTCGACCTTTTCGTGTCGAATTCGAGCATGATGGTCAGAAATATCTAGAAGAGGTCGTCTTGTTTATGGCTGTGAACGGCCTTTCGGTTGGAGGACTCAGAAAACTGGTACCAAGAGCTTCTCTAACCGATGGGAAGCTGGATATTTTAATGGTACCCGCGGCAGGTTGGCCTGAGACCGTCCGCCTTCTGTTAAAAGTTTTGCGTGGAGAGAAAGCTAATGCTGAAAAAATTATTGAATTTCAAACCGACAAATTAACGGTTAAAACGGATCGACCGATCAGCTCAGATCTTGATGGAGAATGTGGACCTGAAAGCGTATGGCACGTTAACATCGGGCCGAAAATTTCAGTGCTCTTCTAAACTTAGGCGTAGCCGTCAAGGGTTCCGCCTTTTTTCTTGTTGTTCGAGATGGCTACACACTAGAGTAAAACTAGGTTCTACTGGGAAATATATCTCTGTCTAGGAGTGCTTAGTGTTTTAGTGGAAAGCTAGAATTGTAAAAGTACTAAGGAACGGCGGGATTTTATGATCGGTACATTGTTTCATCAGGAAATATTAAAAAGGCTTAGTGTGCTAAGTCCAGTCTATATTGTCGGCGGGGCTGTTCGTGATGCGCAATTGGGGATTCCCTCGAAAGATGTCGATGCGGTCATAGCACTTCCCATCCAGGAGATAGATCGTCAATTGTCGGAATGGGGGTACATGCCTCACGTGATCGGTGCACATCAGCAGACAGTTAGTTTGTTCCTGGGAACCGAACGAGTCGACATTGTGACGTTCAATGGCGAGGTTGAAAAAGATGCTCTGCGGAGGGATTTTACGCTGAATGCGATTTATCAAGAGGTTGGGACCGGAGAGATCAAAGATCCTTTAGGCGGTCTTAAAGACTTGCATAACAGGCAACTGAAGGCGTGTGGGCATGCGAAGGAACGATTTTATGAGGACCCGATTAGGATTTTGCGCCTTATTCGGCTAGCTGTCCGCTACAACTTTGAAATAGAGCGAGAGACTTGGCTGGCAGCGATCGAACAAATCCTGCTTCTTCGCACGGTCTCAGCGGAACGGATTACAGAAGAACTGGGGCGAATTCTTATCTTGGATGAGGTTGATAAAGCCTTGGGGCTTCTTGATGACTTGGGGTATTTTGAAACGTATATTCCGGAACTGGCTAGATTGAAAGGATTGGTTCAAAATCGTTACCACACAAAAGATGCCTGGGAACACACCCGGCATGTCGTGAAAAATACTCCTTCTCATGTGTTGTTGCGATTAGCTGCCTTGTTTCATGATATGGGAAAATGGGAAACAGCGAGTCGGGAATGTTATGCTTGGGGAACTATTTATCCTTCTCCTCAGGGGTACAAGATCGATGACTTCAAGCTGATAGGGCAGAATCTGGAGCGGTGGGCAACCAAAGACGTAGAAGTTCATGGAGGAAGATTAGATAACTACCCAGAGACCATTGTCGCAAAACGTATTAAATTAGCAAGACCCACACCGAATAACCACTTTGAATGGGTTCCAGAAGGAAAACGTCATTTTTTACAACACGAGAAAGAAAGTGCTCGTCTTGTCAGAGAACTATTGCCTCGCTTTCGGTGGGCGATGGTTCTACCCGGAGGAAGTCGGGGAGAGCGTGAACTTCATTTTTTAGTAGGGCATCATATGCTAGGGACCCTGACCTTTATGAATGAATTAAGAGGCGAAGTGGAACAAGCAAAGATTAGCGATAAAGCCCGACTCTTTGCTTGGAAGATTGGCTGGGATGGGCAGTATTTTAACACGCAAAGAGTGGAAAATTTACTCGTTTTGTGGAAAGCGGATTTTCTGGGTGGTAAGCAGGACGCCGAAAAAAATGTAGAACGATTCGATCGGGTTCAAGGGAAAATTAGAAATGCCTGTGCTCTTTTAACTGAAAAAGCTAATCAGCTTGATTGGCGTTACTTTACAGAATTTGTTCGTAATAAAGGGCTTGAAGGGGAACGGTACGGTCGGTTTAAGGAGCAGGTACGTAAGCGAGTCATGATGAGTGTAAAGTATAGTTTGACAAACACTCAATTTCTTGAACAGGAATATGCATTTTTTTTGAATAACAAAAGATAGAGTTTTATCGGGACTTGATTCTCATTGTAAAATATTCAGTGATTTTGGAAAGGGAATTTTGGCACAAATTATGGGTTTTAAGGAATATAAAACTTGACCTAAATAAATTATAAAGTTATAATTATTATAATGAGAGGGGTTGTTTATTAATGGAAAAACAATGGCGCTGTACTGTATGTGGATACATCCATAATGGCGAAAATCCACCGGAAATTTGTCCGATTTGTGGCGTAGATGCTAGTATGTTTGAACTAATTTCTCCGGTAGACGAAGCAAAGGCGTCCCCTGAAGCTAAATCGGCCGCGAAACCTGTAATCGCTCAGCCAGATAAAGAAACAGCCATACGTCAGGCACTTTACCGGATTTCGTACGGCCTTTACATTATCACCGCGCAGGCCGAAGGTCGGGACAATGGTCAATGTGCTAATACTTGTTTCCAAATCACCTCAGATCCAGCGAAAGTGGCTATAGGAATCAACAAGAAGAATTTTACCCATGAATTAATCCAGAAGAGTGGAAAATTTGGAGTTTCAGTGTTGAGCCAAACGGGTCAAGACTACGCACGTGGGTTTGGATATCGATCAGGTCGAGATGTCAATAAGTTTGAGGGTTTAGCAGTCCATCGTGGCGAATCAGGAGTCCTATTACTGGATGATGTACTTGTGACCATGGAAGCAACGGTCACCGGGCAACTTGATTCAGGAACACATACGTTATTTCTCGCGGATGTAACTGCTGGAGAGATCCTTCAAGAAGGGGACCCAATGACCTACGCATTTTTCAGAGCATCGAAATAAGAATGCCCGTTACGATTTAAATGTCTGAACAATGAAAGAGTTATTTATTAAGGTGCAGAAAATAAAAATCCAACGAATGTTGGGTTTTTTATTTTCTGCATCTTTCGAGATAATGAAAAGTTATAAAATTCGTTTAAGAATGGGTATCAATTTAGCAGGAATCAAATAATTATTTATAGAAGTGATTTGATAAGAATTAATATTATAATTTGCAACGAAAAGTACGGTTTTACCCATAATTTTGTCTAGAGTATTTTAGTTAGATGTCCCAAGTATCACATTTTTGAAGAATTGCGATGTGATGAGACTATGAATAACAATAATATACAGACTGAAGAGGCGTTAAGGAGATGCGAAGAGGCCGCTCGAATCGAGGAGAAAAGATTAAACAGTGTCATTAAACTTAGCCAGCAAAAAACATCTTCGTTGAAGGAATTATTGGACTCATCTCTGAATGAAGCAATTGCCTTATCTAATAGTCGCTTGGGTTATATTTATTTTTATGATGAGGAAAGTAAGGAATTTGCACTGCATGCCTGGTCCTCTGAGGCAATGAAAGAATGCAAGATCAACGAACCTGCTACAATTTTTAAATTAGACAAGACAGGGATCTGGGGAGAAGTGGTGAGACAGCGTAGCGCAATTTTAATCAATGATTTTCAAGCATACAATCCATTGAAGAAAGGTTATCCCCCAGGACATGCGCCACTCTTTCGCTTTATGACTCTACCTGTGATAACAGATGAACGAATAGATGCAGTGATCGGTGTTGCTAATAAAGACCAAGATTACACTGATGCTGACGCACGGCAGCTCAATTTAATGATGGTTTCCGTTTGGAAGATTGCAGAACGTTTCAAAGTCGAAGAAACACTCAAAAAGTCGGAAGAAAAGTTTTCCAAGGTATTCCAGTCTAGTCCTGCGGCCATGCTCATAACTCGTTTGAGCGATAGACACATTATTGAATTAAACAAGGCATTTGTTAAGTTAAGCGGTTTCAGTCAGCAGGAAGTAATCGGACAAAGAGCATTGGATCTGGGAATTTATGCCGATCTACGGGATCGTGAGCACATTATCAAGACGACCGCAGTAGAGGGAAAACTTAATAATTACGATTTTCGTTTCAACGCCAAAGGGAATAAACGTTTGGTCTGTCGGATTTCTACGGAATTAATTCAATTGGAAGAACCATGTATGCTATCCACAATTACTGACCTTACTGAAAATAAGCATGTGGAAGAGGCTTTGCGAGAAAGTGAAGTTAAGATTAAGGCCCTCAATGAAGAATTGGAACAACGCGTTACTATGCGAACTGCAGAACTAGAACAGGCTAACCGAGACTTACTGCTTCATTCTAAGAAGCTGGAGGAGTCGACCCGGCGCCTAGAGATGCTCTCACAAGCAATAGATAGTAGCCCAATCAGTGTTGTCATGACTAATAGGTATAAAAACATTGTGTACGTTAATTCACATGTGGCTGATGTCACTGGTTATTCTATTGATGAACTTTTGGGACAAAACCCCCGAATCTTTAAGTCAGGCCAGCACGCAGACGAGTACTATATAAATATGTGGGCGACATTAGACAATGGCACACAATGGTCAGGTGAAATTTGCAACAAGAAGAAAAGTGGTGAGTTATTTTGGGAATCTTCCTCCATTTCCCCTGTTTTTGATGCAACAGGTAAGGTGACGAATTACATTGCCGTGAAAGAGGATATCACTCAGCAGAGACGGATGATCCAGCAAATGGAGATGTCCAAATCGGCAGCTGAGGCCGCAAATCAAGCAAAAACTACCTTTTTGGCAAACATGAGCCATGAAATTCGCACGCCGATGAATGCTATTCTTGGTTATACCCAATTAATGCAACGTAGTCTGTCTTTAAACGCTGATCAAAGGGACTATATTAAAATCATTAATCAGAGTGGAGAACACCTCCTTACCTTGATTAACGATATCTTGGAGATGTCAAAAATCGAGTCAGGGAGAGTGGTCCTGAATCTTGAGGATTTCTCCCTGACCGATCTATTGGATGATTGTGCCAGAATGTTTATGGTACTGATACTACAAAAAGATTTACTTTTAAAAGTAAATATACAAAGCTCAATTGCCAGATATATTTGTACCGACGGTAAAAAGGTTCGTCAAGTACTCATCAATATTATTGGTAACGCAATTAAGTTCACGGAAAAGGGTGGAATCGATATTCGAGTGCTTAGCACTAATAGCCGGAAAGAGGATCAACTATTCCTAATTATTGAGGTGGAAGACACGGGCTGCGGTATAGCCCCTGAGGAGATCGGGAAAGTCTTTGAGGCTTTTGAACAGACGCAAAGCGGGAAACGCCAGGGTAGTAGCACAGGCCTTGGTATGCCCATAAGTCGCTATTATGCACGTTTAATGGGTGGAGATTTAACAGTCACAAGTCGATTGGGCGAAGGAAGTAAATTCAGATTTACATTAACCGTTCAAAATTCAAGTTTCGAAACTCTTGATAAGAAGACCAGTCGGCAGAGAGCGGTCATTGGACTTAAGTCGGGTAAATCTTCACCAAAGATCATGGTGGTAGACGATATTATTACAAATCGCACTTTATTAAGGCGACTTCTCGAGGAGGTAGGGTTTACTGTTCTGGAGGCTGGCGATGGCAGAGAGGCACTCTCATTAATCAAATATTGGAAACCAGAGGTAATTTTGATGGATGCCCGTATGCCAGAGATGGATGGATTTAAAGCTACTCGTATACTGAAATCCACCCTAGAAGGTAAGCATATAAGGGTAATCATGATCACAGCTAGCGCCTTAGAAAATGATCGACAGGAGGCTCTTTATTCTGGAGCAGATGGATTTATTCGTAAACCATTTAAAGTTAATGAAATCCTTGGCGAACTTCAGCGTATCCTAGGCGTGGATTATATTTATGAAGATGCCTCGGGAGAACGCTCAGATGCCAAGGCCTTGGAGGAGTCCCATCGTTTGGTTGCCCAGGTTCCTCCTCAGGTGGTTACCAGTATTGTGGAAGCGGTCGAACTTGGCGAAAGTATCGTTCTTAAGGAACTAATTAATCTAGAAGTAATGCGGCATAGCCCAATTCTTGGTCAAAAATTACGCGAACTCGCTAACAATTATGATTATAGGGGCATTAAGGAAATCTTAAGGAGAGGGAGTCTAAAATGAATAATTTGATAAACAATTCGTCGTTTATCATGATTGTTGACGATACTCCCCAGAATTTAAAACTCTTAGAAACTATGTTAGGAGAAGAAGGCTACCGAATCTCTGCTTTTCTCGATGGTGCAATGGCTCTAAAAGCCGCAGCCAAGAAACCGCCGGACTTGATTCTCCTGGATATCAACATGCCTGGTTTGAATGGATTCGAGGTTTGCGAACAGTTCAAAGCAGATCAAAAATTGGCCGATATTCCGATCATATTTCTTAGCGCTATGAACGAAGTTACAGACAAGATTAAGGCCTTTCAGAGCGGTGGCGTTGATTATGTTACGAAGCCGTTCCAATTTGAAGAGATACATGCTAGGGTTAAGACACACCTTAATTTGCGTAGACTTCGTAAATCTTTGGCCATCCATAATCATAATCTACAAAGTTTAGTGGATGAACAAATTAAGGAAATACTCGTCACTAAGGACGCACTGTTTAAAACACAACTGGCTACAATTCTGGCATTCTCCAAGTTAGCAGAAGTACGGGATGATGAAACAGGACAGCATATCGAACGTACCCGAGTGTTCTGTAGCATCCTCACTGAGCAGCTTCGCGTACAGTGTGCAGTGGATACGGAAATTGATAACTCCTTTGTGGATAATATTTACTTTGCCTCTTCGCTGCATGACATTGGTAAAGTAGCCATCTCCGATAAAATTTTGCTTAAACCTGGTAAATTAACTCCAGAAGAGTTCGGAATCATGAAAACCCATACTGTCGTTGGCTCAAAAACCTTGCAAACCATGCTAGAACATTATCCAGAGAATGCTTTTATCACTATGGCGATGGAGATTACCCTAAGTCATCATGAGAAATGGGATGGTTCAGGGTATCCACAAAATCTTAAGGGTAAGTCTATTCCCCTTAGTGCCAGAATTATGGCCTTAGCAGATGTGTATGATGCATTAACTTCAGAACGTTGTTATAAGCCCGCCTTTTCCCATGAGAAAAGCCGAAATATCATTATTGAGGGACGGGGTACACACTTCGATCCCGAAGTTATTGAAGCTTTTCTTGTCTTAGAAGGCCAGTTTCGAAAAATTAAACAAGATTTACGAGGGTATAACGTCACACGAACGCTGTGAGAGTATTCGGGGAGGATCTTCATTGAAACCTAATGAACAAATAAGTTGGAAGACAAACATTAAACGATGGGGGAGCGAGTTGGGCTTTGCCTCTGTAGGGTTTACTACCGCGGAATCGATCGAGGACCTCGCACCCTTGTTAGAAACACGTTTCGAAAAAGAGGTGGCAACTCCCTTTGAGATCAAGGAGATCAGGCAACGAATTGATCCTCGAGTGGTTTGGGAATACTGCAAGACAGTCGTTGCCGTTGCCTATCCACTTCCTCTTACAACTCCTCCTTTGGAAGGAGAGGGTATCATTGCTCGTTCGGCGGTTGGAGAGGACTATCATCAGGTCCTTCAAAATAAGATAAAACAACTTATCAATATAATGGTTGTCAATGGGTGGACGGGAAGCTTCCACAGTCAAGTGGATACAGGACCTTTAATTGAGCGTGCCTTCGCGTTTCGGGCAGGGATTGGATGGATTGGGCAAAACCAACAGCTCATTATTCCAGGATATGGTTCGTTTGTCACACTGGCTTTACTTTTACTGGATCGAGAGATCAAACCGGACTATCCAATGATCAACCAATGCGGAAGCTGCCAAAGATGTGTTGAAGCATGTCCGGCGCAGATCATCGGAAAAGAACCATTTGCGGCAAAACACTGCATTTCCTATCTCACACAGAGCAAAGAGGTGCTTACTCAGAAGGAACGCAGGGGCCTTGGGTTACGGGTTTTTGGATGTGACACCTGCCAGGAAGTATGCCCACATAATCAAAAGCGGCTGGCTGAGGAACAACAAGCGACCTCTTCCTCAGCTCCATCTTCACTACGACGTGGTGTTGACCTGCGGGAAACTCTTAATTTAACGAAAGGAGAGTTTCACCAACGTTTTAAAGGAACTGCAGCAGGTTGGCGTGGAAAAGGAATTCTTCAGAGAAATGCCTTTTTAGCCTTACGGAATGGGCTAGACCGAGGTGATAAAGTATGGTTAGCAGAACATGAAAAGAATAAAATAGTTCCGCCCATCATTGCTTTGTATTTAGAAGGATTAGAGAATAGTAAATAAAATTCCATTTAAAAAACTTGAAAAATGTGCACTAATAAAGAAATGATTGTGATATAATAAAATAAAAAGAATTAAGTATTTAATCTGAAAATTTAGAAAAATGGCAAACTTAGTGAAAGCTAAGGACGCAAAGCTATGGGTCGTAGAGGTATACCTAACGATTGCCAGGTTGCCAACGAATTTGCCATGCTTTTCATAAGAGCATGGCATTTTAATTTGTGGGGGAGTAAAAAAAGAAAGGAGTAATATGAATGGACGAAATGAAACAATTCATCCAGTTTAAATTGGGGTTGCAAGACTATGCTGTGGAAATGAGTTCTGTTCGAGAGATCATCAAGCCCGTGAAAGTTATAGAACTTTTGGGTGCACCGGAATTCGTTCAGGGGATTGCAAAAGTACGTGATGGAGTTGTTACCATTGTGGATTTGAGAAAGAAATTTGTAATAGCACCCACTGATGAAGGGGAGCCCAGAATCATGATTTTTGAGTCGACCAAAGAGACTGAGAAAATAGGACTATGGGTCGATGATGTCGTTGAAATTCTCGAATGCAACTCCATTGAAAAAGTCCCTAGTATTATACATCAAGGCACAATTAAAGAAATCATTAAAACAAATGAGAATATTATTCCAGTAATAAATATTGAAAGACTTTTTTCCGATGACGTTTTAACTTGGTTGAGTTCCGCTGACATTGGATAAGCCGATATTCAAGATAGTCTATGCCAAATAATTGTTAGGAGGAATTGCGATGATAGAAGATTATGTACAAATGGTTGATGTGATTTTTGAAACTGATTTTGGGAAAACATCGGTTTTCTTATTTGATCTTGAGAAATATATTCATATTAAAATGGGTTCCGTTATCAATCTGCCTTTCAAAGCTGGCGACATATTACCGGCTACGACTACGTCGTATCAATGCCTTCGAACCGGTGAAAAGGTGGAAAAAATGGTTGGGGCTGAAGTCTTAGGAGTCGCTTACACTGGAATAGCATATCCGATTAGAGAAAATGGTGTCATAATCGGTGGAATTGCCACGACAGGTTCAAATGAAAGGGAATATGCCCTAGAAAAATTGCCTTCCTTGGCCAAAGAACTTTCAGAATCTTTGGAGCAAGTTTCAGCTGCTATGGAGAATATTGCTGCTTCAGCTCAAGCTCTTGCAGATGGCGGACAAGCCCTTACGATACAATCCCAAGAAGTTAATGAAAAAGCATTACAAATGGAAGAAGTTGTAGAATACATAAATTCCGTGGCTAGCGATACAAAAGTTCTTGGACTTAACGCTTCGATCGAGGCTTCTAGAGCGGGTGAGGTTGGGAGAGGATTTGCTGTGGTAGCCTCGGAAATTCGGGCGATGGCAATATCAAGTGCCACCTCGGCAAAAGATATACGAAAAATTATCGGTAGCATACAAGGCCTTGTCGGTAAGATGACAGTGGAGTTAGAACAGGTAGGTGGTAATACACAGGAAGTCTCTGCTGCTGTTGAGGAAATTGGAGCGACCATTGAAACTTTGACATCGTCGGCAATCGCACTATCAGCTTTAGCCGAAAAAATTTGAATTCATTGCAAGAAAGTGAGGCAGTGAACAGTCTCCTTGCCTCACTCATAATAGTACTTGACTTGCGTGGTTGTCAAAAAAGCCTGATTGATCAGTCCCTAAAGGTCTGATCAATCAGGCTTTTTAAAGTTAACCTAATCTTGACTGAACAAAATGCGCGATGCGTTTGAGTGCTTCCTGAAGTTGTTCCAATGAATAGGCGTAAGAACAGCGAATATGTCCTTCTCCGGAGGGCCCGAAGGCGGTTCCTGGAACGACGGCTACATTTTCTGCCTTTAAAAGTTCTTCGGCAAACTCTTCAGAGGACAAATTTGTTTTAGATATGTCCGGGAAAACATAGAAAGCCCCTAAGGGTTCGAAACAGTCGAGGCCCATTTGCCGAAAACCATGAACCATTAGACGGCGTCGCCGATCATAAGCCGTAACCATTTCGTTTTTGGCTTCAGAGGCAGAACGTAACGCTTCTAAGGCCGCGATTTGTCCCGTGATGGGAGCGCAGAGCATGGTGTATTGATGAATACGTGTCATCCCACCGATAAGGTCTTTATGTCCGGCAACATACCCGATTCTCCATCCAGTCATGGCGTAGGATTTTGAAAAACCACTGACAAAGAGAGTGCGGTCATGCATGCCGGGCAAACTAGCAAACGAGACATGAGTTCCGCCATAGGTAAGATCTGAATAAATATCATCAGCTAAGACGAGAAGATCATGTTCAGTCACAAAGTCCGCGATAGGGAGAAGATCCTCACGATTCATGATCGCACCAGTCGGATTATTTGGGTAGGATAGAACTAAGAGCTTGGCTTTAGGCGTATAGGCCTTGGCCAAGTCTTCTACCCGTAAACGAAAGTCTTCCTTAGCGTGGGTCGGAACGTAACTAACACTGGCCCCGGCCATTGTGGCACAAGGGGCATAGGACACGTAGGATGGATCAGGAACTAAGACAACATCCCCCGGTGAGAGCACGGCTCGCATCACAAGGTCCACTGCTTCGCTCGCTCCAGTGGTGATGAGAATTTCGTGTCCCGGATCGTAGGAAAGTCCCAGGGACATATCCAAATGGTATGAAAGCTCTTCGCGCAACTCAAGGAGACCCGCGTTACTGGTATACATAGTCTGTCCTTGCTCTAAAGAAAAGATGCCACTTTCACGCACAGTCCAAGGGGTTACAAAGTCAGGTTCTCCGACTCCCAACGAAATAACATCTTTCATGGTTGCTACAAGGTCGAAAAATTTTCGAATTCCAGAGGGAGGGAGATTGGCGACATGGGGTGCAAGATAACGATTCATGGGGAAACCACGAGACGTTGAATCGTCTCTTCCTCTCCTAAAAGCTCGACCCCGTCTTGTTTGTAGCGGCGGAGCACAAAGTGAGTCGCTGTGCTCTGAATATGCTCGAGAGGGGCAAGCTTTTCAGCCACAAAAAGGGCGACATCTTGCATCGTTTTACCTTCGATGAGTAGGGATAGGTCATACCCACCTGACATAAGAAATAACGATTTTATCTCGGAAAATTTCTGTAACCGTTTGGCGATTTTGTCAAAGCCATAGCCCCGCTGTGGCAAGACCCGAACTTCAATAAGGGCGGTTACTTTTTCTTCTCCAGTTCGGTCCCAGTTAATCATAGGTTGGTAGCGGACAATGACTTTTTCCTTTTCCCAATCTCTGATACGTTTGGCGATGTATTTTGGTTTCAAGCCCGTTTGAATGGATAATTCCTCGGGTGTTAAGCGAGAGTCTTCGGAAATAATTTTGAGGAGTTTATGGTCTTCTTCAGTGAGCATTTGACACACCTCTTTTTATAAAATCAGAACAAACAAATTAATAATAAAAACAATTATACCATTCTTCTATATAACAGATCAAGATACTTGCGAAGGATCAAGCGCTGCTTTCGTGGCATTGAGAAGGCCACCGGCCAGGAGGATTTTGGCTTGGCGTTCCGTGAGATCATGCTTGACCCAAATTGGATTAGAGTCATTATCAATGGTGAGAGCAAAAGGCTCAGAAGTTTGGATGGCCTGATGAAGGTCAGAAAAGTTAAGAGTCATTTCTGAAATCAGGCGTTCAAGGTCTTCCTCATGGACAAAGGTGAGCGGAAGAATCCCAAAATTGATCAGATTGGCCCGGTGGATGCGAGCAAAACTCTGAGTCAACACTACGCGCAGCCCCAAATACATGGGGGCAAGGGCGGCGTGTTCACGACTTGAGCCTTGACCGTAATTATGGCCCGCCACTATAATGCTTTGCTTCAAGACTTTGGCCCGGGCTGCGAATTGTGCGTCAATCTTGTGAAAGGCGTATTCGGAAATTGCCGGGATATTCGAACGGAGTGGGAGGATCTTGGAGCCTGCTGGCATGATATCGTCGGTCGTCACATTGTCCCCAAGTTTAAGGATGATGGGTAAGACAAGATTGTTTTCTAGTGCAGGTGCAAGAGGAAGTGGCTGAATGTTGGGACCGCGTCGAATTGGGGTAGTAGGATCCCCGGGCGGTATAATCATGCTGTCATCGATACGAAATTGTTCTGGAAACTCTATGATAGGTTGAATCCCTAACGTTCGTGGATCAGTTAAGTATCCGGTCAAGGCACAGGCAGCAGCGACTTCAGGACTGGCTAAAAATACGGAGGCATCTTGAGTGCCACTTCGGCCTACAAAATTACGGTTAAACGTTCGGACCGAGGCACCTTTAGAGACGGGTGATTGCCCCATACCAATACACGGACCACAGGTTGATTCAAGTAGCCGTGCCCCACTATCTAAGAGGTCTGTCAAGGCACCATTATTAGAAAGCATACTCAAGACTTGACGCGACCCGGGTGAAATTACTAAGCTGATATTTGGATGAACGTGCTTTCCTTTAAGAATTTGACTAACACGCATTAGATCTTGATATGAGGAATTCGTACAACTTCCAATAGCCACTTGCTGAACGGCTGTGACCGGTTGTCCGCTGACCGAAACCACGTTGTCTGGACTATGTGGTTGTGCAACAAGCGGGACAAGCAAGGAAAGATCGATTTTCATTTCTTCATCATAGGTAGCATCGTCGTCGGCAAGGAGCGGGATAAAGTCCTCAGCCCTTCCTTGCGCTTCTAAGAACTTCAGGGTTTGTTCATCGCTGGGGAATATCGAAGATGACGCTCCTAATTCTGCGCCCATATTTGTGATAGTTGCCCTCTCAGGGACTGTAAGAGTTTTTACTCCCGGTCCGGCGTACTCGATTATTTTCCCGACACCCCCTTTTACCGTGAGGGTACGAAGAATTTCTAAGATAATATCTTTAGCGGAAACCCAGTCTGAGAGTTTCCCGGTGAGCCAAACACGAAGGACTTTGGGGCTGGGAAGATAAAAGGGTCCTCCACCCATCGCCACGGCAACATCAAGCCCTCCAGCACCCATAGCAAGCATTCCCATCCCACCAGCTGTTGGAGTATGACTGTCAGATCCAAGCAAGGTTTTCCCGGGTTTGGCGAAACGTTCTAGATGGACTTGGTGACAAATTCCGTTTCCCGGACGAGAAAAATGCGCCCCAAACCGTGCTGCTGCACTTTGCAAAAAAGCGTGATCATCGGCATTTTCAAATCCGCTCTGGAGCGTGTTATGATCTATATAACTAACCGAGCACTCGGTTTGGACTCTGGAAAGGTTCATAGCTTCAAATTGCAAGTAAGCCATGGTTCCTGTTGCGTCCTGGGTTAATGTCTGATCAATTCGGAGAGCTATTTCGTTCCCATGTTTCAAGTCCCCGGAAACAAGGTGTGAAGCAAGTATTTTCTGAGTTAAGTTTTGTGCCATGATAATTCCTCCTTTGAAGATGGTATTAACTTTACCAAAAAGAAGAAGGAACATCTAGGGTTTTCCTAAAAGTATACAGAATATCTGTTTTGGAAACATGTTTCATTATTTTAGGTTGGGTTTGCCATAATTTCAGGTTATAATAGTTTAAAGTAAGATATAGTCTTTACTACTCTAGGGATAGAAACTTATGGCTGGGAGGTATTTTAATGCCAATGTATGAATTTGGGTGTCCAAGCTGTGGGGGCGTGACTACCGAATTGTGTAAAATGGGGGAAAATGGTAAGTTGCTGTCGTGTGTTGGATGTGGGCACGCGGGGCTTATGAGACAAATCTCTGGGTTTGCAAGTTTGGGTATCTCCGGCGGGACCGGAAGCGGAAGTTGTTCACCAGGGTGTCGTGGAAACTGTACGGGGTGTCATTGAAAGGGGAATCGGTTTTGAACAAGCGGCTGAATATTGTTTTGGTTGAGCCGGAAATTCCGCCGAATACGGGGAATGTGGCTCGGCTTTGTGCTGTTACTGGAGCATCACTTCATTTGGTAAAACCATTGGGTTTTAGTATAGATGACAAGCAACTGAAACGTGCTGGTTTGGATTACTGGAACCTTCTCGATATAACAATTTATGAAAACTTCGCCGAGTTTGAGGAAAAGAACCCGGTAGGGACCCGTTACTTAGCGACCACAAAAGGTGGACGAACTCATACTGATATTGTGTACGAACCTGGAGGATACCTGCTTTTCGGAAAGGAAACGAAAGGTTTGGCACCCGAAATTTTAACGCGGTATCCAGACACAACCCTTCGCTTGCCGATGCGTGCCGAAGCCCGGTCCTTGAATTTATCAAATTCAGTAGCAGTTGTTGTTTACGAAGTTTTACGACAATGGGGTTTCCAAGGGCTTGAATAGAAAGGGGCTAAGGATAGTGGAGGGACAAACATGACGTATGGGTTGACCTTTATCATGGCCTTAATGATTGCGGTGGTTGCGACGCCAATTTCTATGAAACTAGCGATTAAGTGGGGAGCGATTGCCTATCCGGGCGGTCGCCATGTTCACAGTCGGCCGATTCCCCGACTCGGTGGTTTGGCAATGTATGTCGCGTTTTGGTTTGCTGCCTTGATCACACAAGTATGGGATGATTCAATATGGGGCCTATTTATTGGAAGCACTATTATATTTTTGGTAGGTATATGGGATGATATTTGTGAAATTCGACCTCTAGTTAAGCTGGTTTGGCAAATCGCTGCCGCTGCAATACTGCTAATACCGACCTTTGGGTTTTCCATGGATGTTATCTCCCTGCCGATCATCGGAGAGGTCAATTTTGGGACGCTTGGACTCAGTGCGATTGGCCTGTTATTAACGCTTTTTTGGGTGGTTGGCTTGGTGAACACTGTTAATATATCCGATGGATTGGATGGCCTAGCTGCTGGAATTTGTTTTTTTGTGGCAATCTTGTTGTTTTGGTCCGCAAATCGGATTGATCAAGTTCCTGCTGCACATCTTACCCTAGCGTTGGCTGGAGCGATTCTAGGCTTCCTACTCTTCAATTTCCCGCCAGCGCGTGTTTTTATGGGAGATTCGGGAAGTATGTTTCTCGGGTACATCATCGGAGGAATTTCCATCATGGGTCTTCTCAAAACGGCAACTATTCTGGGATTGGTCTTTCCGCTCCTAGTTATGGGTATGCCGGTCACAGACCTCACATTTGCAATTATTCGCCGGAAATTACGCGGCCAGTCTATGGCAACTGCAGACCGTGGGCATCTTCACCATCGCCTACTGGATGCTGGGTTGACCCAAAAACAAGCAGTGCTTTCAATGTATGGGATTAGCGCATGCTTCGGAGTGGCAGCGGTTCTAGGGGCTAAGGGGCAATGGATTTGGGCTTTAGTCGTACTTTTTGTAGTTTTCGCACTGCTCATTATCATTCTTATGCGCCGAACTGCAATGCTTATGGTTTTTAGCCGACGTCATTCTAAATAAGAGAAATTTTCAGAATTTCACCTCCAAATGGTAAGCATACACCTCTTAGGCTATCCCTGCATAGGATGCCTTAAAAGGGGGTATAAGAATGCCATTAAATGTGTTTGCCTTTTATAATGGTTTAAATGAACAAACAAAGGGTTATCCTTATCTTAAACGATACGGAAATCTTATAAACCAATTAGCCCTCTTCCAAGTATCCATTCAGAATAACGGAACCCTTGTTGGACGACCAAGCCGGCAACTGATTAATGAGGCCCATGCCATGGGAATTAAAGTCTTTTTGGTAGTTAGTAATTTAACCCAGAGTGGCCAGTTCTCCACAGCCTTACTCGGGCGTTTAGTGCGAGATCATGACTTTGCGAACCTCGTCTGGCGAAACATAAGGAATCTTTTGGTCGAGTATCAATGCGATGGAATCAACTTTGATTTAGAGAAAGCCGCTCCTCAAGACCGGTCCCTTTTTAGTCAGCTTATTCAATCTTGGTCTGATATGTTTCACCGCTCAAATTTTCTGGTTACGATTGATGTTCCAGCTAAGGATAGTGACGATCCACAGGATCCTTGGAAGGGTTCTTTTGATTATAAGTTGATCGGGCAGGCTGTCGATGGAGTGATTCTTATGACCTATGAGGAACACTGGCCAGCAAGTCCTCCAGGATCTGTCGCGTCAATACCATGGGTTACGAGTATCTTGAATTATGCGATCGCTAATATTCCACGTCAGAAAATCTACATGGGGATCCCACTTTATGGTTATGATTGGCCAGAGAGAGGGGGAGCTAAAGTTATTGGCTATCAAAGGGCCGCAGAGCTTGCACGACGTCATGGAGCTCCGTTACATTGGGACGCGATACAACACAGTTTGTATTTCCGTTATGAGGTTATGGGGGTTCGCCACACTGTGTATTTTGAAGATCCCCGAAGTCTGAGAGATAAGCTTAATCTCGCTACCCAGAAGGATATTCGGGGCGTCGCTCTATGGGAAATGAATCTTAGTTATCCTAGTTTGTGGGAAATACTTCAAACGTACGTTTAAGTACCAAAAATCTGGTAGGAGGTTGAAGAATGCGTATCCGTTTCCATGGACATGCCTGCTTTGAGATTGAAGGAGAAGCAGGGAGAATTCTAATTGATCCTTTCTTGACAGGTAACCCGAGTACAACGACTAAACCCGACGACTTTACTCAACTTGATGCGATTTTAGTGACTCATGGGCATCATGACCATTTAGGAGATTCTGTTTATTTGTCTAAGCGGACAGGAGCTCCTATTATTGCTGTTGCGGAGTTAGCGGCTTATTGTCGAAAGCAAGGCGCTGAAACACATGCTATGCATATAGGTGGAAAGCACCTGTTTCCCTTTGGTTGGGTTAGGCCTACTCTAGCCCTACATGGATCCGGAATTGAGAACCCTGACGGAGGGCACATGATTTATGGCGGTCCGCCCTGCGGGTTTTTGGTTAAATTCGAAGGAAAATGGCTTTACCATGCGGGTGATACTGGATTATTTGGCGACATGGAACTCATCGGTCGACGGCATCCCCTTGAGGTTGCTATGCTTCCGATCGGAGATAATTTTGTCATGGGTGTTGAGGAAGCAGTACATGCCTCACAATTACTACGACCCAAAATTGTTATTCCAATGCATTATAATACGTTCCCACTGATTGCCCAGGATGCGGGAGAGTTTGTTCATCTCCTTCAGCGCAGGGTTCCAGAGAGTCAGGGAAAAGTGCTAAAGCCTGGTGAAATATTGGAAATTTAATAGGAACTAAATGATAAAAATATCCCGCTTGATTTTAAGCGGGATATTTTTATGAGGAAATGGCAAAACTTAATGCTGAGGAGAATTAAGGATTCCTAATTAAAGGAGATGAAAATTATGACAAGAAAATTATGTTCTCTTCGTTGCCTCTATGGAATCGAAGGTCACTGCCGTTTAGAACACATTCTAGGAGAAAAGGGACCGAATTGTCCCCATTATGAAGAAGATTTTAATATCATGAGCAGAGGGAGGATCTAAAGTGAAACAGTCAAAACCGAAAGTGAAGCGAATAGATCCGTTAGAGCCGCTGAAAATGGAGATTGCAGCGGAATTGGGCTTGATCGATCAGATTCAGAGCGCTGGTTGGCATTCTTTGAGTGCCAAGGATGCGGGGAGAATCGGAGGACTCATGACTCAGAGACGGCGAAAGAATGTTTAAAGCATGGTTGAATAGTGAATGTTGTGATACAATAATAGCTTGTATAGTAATAAGTGGGGAGAGTTTATCAGTTGACAAAGCATCAACAAATTCTAACGTTTATTGAAGATCTCGCTATTGGCAGTAAGGTCTCGGTGCGTTTTATCGCTAAAGAGCTTGACGTCAGTGAAGGGACAGCATATCGAGCTATTAAAGAGGCGGAGTCTAAAGGATTTGTCCGGTCGATTCCCAAAGTAGGAACGATTCGTATTGAAGGGGTCAAAGAACGACAAATCGAAGACCTAACGTTGCGTGAAGTTTCACAGATCGCCGAAGGGGTTGTTATCTGCGGTTTTGAACATCTCGATCGCTCACCCAATAAGTTCGTGATTGCGGCGATGGAATTAGAGTCTATGGGACGTTATCTGGAAGAAGATTCGCTGTGTATTGTTGGAAACCGTCGGGACGCCCAGATTTGTGCCTTGGAAAATCAAGCTTCTCTGTTAGTTACGGGGGGATTAGAACCCGATGAAGAAGTAGTGACCCTAGCGCGTCAAAAGAAATTAGTAATTATTCAATCCCCTTATGATACATTTGCTGTCACTACGATGATCAATCGTGCTCTTTATGATCGGTTAATTGAAAAAGAACTTATTTTAGTGGAAGATATCATGGTCAGAGATGTAAACTTTTTAAAGGCAGATGCGACAGTTGAAGATTGGCACACGCTTTCGCAGAGCACAGACCACAGCCGATTTCCTGTTGTAGATGCAGATATGACTCTGATTGGAATCGTTTCGGCGGTTGAAGTTGCCGGAGAAGATGTTAAAACTAGGGTCAAAGACGTCATGAATGTGACCCCTTTTATTGTGGGTCATGATGATCCGGTCACCCATATTTCTCGAATCATGGTTTGGGAAGGCTGGGAGATTGCTGTCGTGGCAGATCAAGGCAAGCTGATAGGAATTATTAGCTTGCAAGATGTCATTGAAGCCTACCAGCAGGTTCAGAAACAACCTCAGTTTGGTGAAACAGTGGACAATCTAGTCTTAAGTGGGTTCCGGTATGTCGATGATGCTGAGCATCTCACGATTGAAGGGGAAATTACTAATTCTATGGTTAATGACTATGGCTCCGCAAGCTGTGGAGTTATCGTTACGGTCATGAATATGGCTGGTTATATTGGGTTGCGCAAGAAGTATCGACTGGATGCGATCACCGAGAATTTTACGCTTTATCAGCTTCAGCCTATCCCAGTGGGGACTGAAATTAAGGTCACGGCCAAACTTCTCTTGGTGGCCAAAAAGCATTGCAATATTGAAGTAGAAGTCACAGTGAATAACGCTATTGTTGCTAAAGGTCTTATGACGGCTAGGATTGGGGATAAGAAGTTGGTCAGTGAATCTGCCCTTTAAGAGGATGATTGGATAATATCTCTACCACTGATTATGCTTGAAGATTCGGGCCTTGATTTTATCAAGGCCTTTAATGTGCTCAGACTTACTTTTTTGAAGCTCTCCGACACCTCCATGGGACAAGAACGATTTAGGAATGTCGAATAATCATGCTTCAAACATATTGTTTGCTTATTAGTGCTAGGAAAAGTAATATTATGATGGGAGAGAGAATGGATATCCATGTGGGGAAAGATGGTGAAGCCTTGTGAATACAGATATAATTGATGATGCTACCCATAGCAGATTTGTCCACTTGCATAACCACACGGAATTTAGCTTGCTTGATGGAGCAGCACGAATCAATAATTTGGTCAGGCGTGCGGTAGACTTAAAAATGCCCGCTTTGGCTATTACTGATCATGGGGTCATGTATGGAGTCATCGATTTCTACAAGGCTTGCAAAAAAGCAGGGATTAAACCGATTATCGGTTGTGAAGTCTATGTAGCCCCCAATAAACGGACAGATCGGATACCTGGGAAGGACGATTCCCATCATCATTTGGTCTTATTGGCTGAGAATGAGCAGGGGTATCGCAATTTGATTCGACTTGTTTCGATGGCTCATACTGAAGGCTTTTATTATAAGCCTCGAGTTGATAAAGAAATTCTTCGCAAGCACTCTGCGGGCCTTATTGCGTTGAGTGCCTGTTTGGCCGGAGAGATAGCGGATTATCTGGTACATGATCAATTGGATATGGCAGTGCAGAGCGCGCTTGATTATGAGGATATTTTCGGAAAGGAAAATTTCTTTCTTGAAATTCAGGATCACGGTCTAGAGGAACAGCGCAAAGTCATTCGGGAAATGTGGAAAGTGCATGAACGCACGGGGATTCCGATGGTAGCAACGAATGATGTGCATTATGTTAACCGTGAGGATGCTCTTGTTCAAGATGCTTTACTCTGTATCCAAACCGGTAAAACTTTGTCAGATACCGCTCGGATGCGTTTCTCTAGTCAGGAATTCTTTCTCAAGTCTGAAGAGGAAATGGCTTTACAGTTCGGAGAACATCCTGAATTATTGGAAAATACGTTTCGAATTGCTGAACGCTGTCAGGTGGATTTCCATTTTGGAGGAAATTTATTACCGGTATTTGAAGTTCCTCAAGGGTACACATTAGAAGGTTTTCTCGAGGCCGAATGTCGCAGTGCCTTTCCGCGTTTCTATCCACAAATGAAGGAAGTAGAGCGTGAACGTTTGGATTATGAGCTCCAAGTTATCTTTCAAACGGGGTTTGCAGGATATTTCCTGATTGTTGCAGATTTCTGTCGTTTTGCAAGGGAAAACTGCGTGGCAGTCGGGCCTGGGCGGGGGTCAGCGGCAGCAAGTATGGTGGCGTATTTATTAGGAATCACATCGGTTGAACCGCTGCGCCATGATTTGCTTTTTGAACGGTTCTTAAATCCGGATCGAATCTCGATGCCGGATATTGACATAGATTTTGACCCGGAAGGCCGGGAACGTGTGATCCGTTATGTCACGGAAAAATATGGCTCAGATAAGGTGTGCCAAATCATTACTTTTGGAACCATGGGTGCAAAAGCGGCAATTCGGGACGGGGGGCGGGTTTTAGGGATTCCCTTGGCCAGAGTGGACAAGGTAGCGAAAGCGATTCCTTCTGATTTAGGGATGACCTTGGAAAAAGCCTTAAGTGCATCTCCTGATTTGGCTCGTATGGTCGAAGAGGACGAAGAGATCAAGCGGCTTTATACCTTAGCTCGGTCTCTCGAAGGGATGACGAGACACGCTTCTACGCATGCAGCAGGAATTGTTATCTCTAAAGATCCTCTTATGAATCATCTCCCCCTTCAGAGGACGTCGGAGGACTTTGTCATGACCCAATTTCCGATGAAAGTGGTCGAGGAAATTGGGCTCCTAAAGATGGACTTTCTAGGGCTGCGAAACTTGACGATTTTACAAGAGGCTGTGCGACGGATTGAGGAGACTCAGGGGTTAAAGCTAGATTTTCAAACTCTGACACTGGATGATCCTCGGACGTATACGCTCTTAGCGTCCGGAAACAGTACGGGAATCTTTCAACTGGAAAGCGGCGGTATGCGCGCTATTTTGAAGGAGCTCAAGCCAACCTGTTTTGAGGATATTATAGCAGTTTTGGCTTTATATCGACCCGGTCCGATGGAACAAATCCCGGAGTTTATCCGCCGAAAACACGGGGGCAATATCACGTATCTACATCCAAAACTGGAGACGATTCTTAAATCGACCTACGGGATTATCGTTTATCAGGAACAAGTCATGCAGATCGCTCGTGATCTTGGTGGATATTCTCTGGGTCGAGCGGATTTGCTCCGCCGGGCGATGGGGAAAAAGAAAAAGGAAATCATGGAAGAGGAGCGCCAGAACTTCATTGAGGGGTTACAAGATGAGGATGGAACATGGATTATCCCCGGCGCACTTCGGATTGGTTTGACGCGTCAAGATGCAGAAGTAATTTTTGATCTAATGGCGAAGTTTGCCGAGTATGGTTTTAACAAGGGGCATGCAACAGCCTATGCCGTGATTTCGTATCAGACGGCCTATTTAAAAGCAAACTATCCCTTAGAGTTCATGGCTGCTCTTTTAAGCACTGTTATGGGCTCATCGGATAAAATATCGTTTTATATTCAAGATGCAAAGCTGAGTGGAATTCAAGTGCTCCCTCCCGACGTCCAATTCAGCCTAGTCGGATTTTCCACTGAGGAGCAGGCGATCCGTTTTGGATTGGGAGCTATCCGCAATGTGGGGGTCAATGTTGTGGAAAAGATCTTAGAAGCTCGTAAAGATGGCCTTTTTAAATCCCTAGATGATTTCTGCATGCGTGTCGATCAAAAGGTTTTAAACCGACGTGTTCTAGAAAGTTTAGTTCGTGCTGGTGCCTTTAGTTCGTTTTGTTCAAGAGCACAGGCGATGGCTGTTTTGGACCAGGTTTTAGATACAGCGCAACGTCGACAAAAAGACAGGCTTTCGGGTCAATTTTCCCTTTTCGATTTGGATGAAGGGCTTGACGAGGGAATTAAACTACCCCAACTTCCAGATTTTCATGAACGCCTGATTCTTGATATGGAAAAGGAATACCTAGGTCTCTATTTAAGTGGACACCCGCTTTCCTCCGTTATGCCTCAATTACAGCCTTATATGTCGTCTGATATCCTGACTTGTCTGGAAGGCGAGGAGGAGAAGAAAGTGGCGCTTGGAGGATTAGTAACGGGATTTCGGCAAAATGTAACTAAAAAGGGCGAAATGATGGCGAGCTTTGTTTTGGAAGATTTATCAGGAGGAATTGAGGTTTTAGTTTTCCCACGAATCTATGCTCAAATCCATTCAATGGCCAATGATCAGGTGATCGTTGTGGTAGGGCGGTACAATATTCGGGATGAGGAGAAAAAGATCTTCGCTGAGAAAATCACAAAAATTGAGGACTTAGAGCCTTCACCTATTCTGAAAAACGTCTCTGCTAAAACGGCAGGAAAGCGTCTTTTTCTAAGGTTTCCCGATGATAAAAGCTATCTTATGCAGCAAGTATTGAATATTTTACAGCGTTTTCCTGGAAATCAACCGGTTTACTTCTATTTTGAGGAAAACCAGAAAGTTATTGAAGGAAAACAAGAATTTTGGGTTAATGATGGAGATGAACTTAACAGTGCGCTTCGAGAAGTGATGGACCCCCGTAATATGATCTGGAAACCCGCTAAAAATTTTGCCTAAAGAGGTTTCCACTAGCAGGATTATTAACTTTTAAGGCGAAATCCATGGAAATATCTGAAATAAAAAGGAGATTCATTGTGCGTACAGCGATTTATCCCGGAACATTCGATCCGGTAACCAACGGACATCTCGATATTTTAATCCGGGGGAAAGAATTGTTTGACGGAGTGACTATCGCCATTGCCGCTGATAGTAATAAGGCTCCTTTGTTTACGCTCGGAGAGAGAATGGAACTTCTTTTAGAATCAACAAAGGACATGCCTAATGTCAGTGTCCGTGTTTTTGAGGGGTTGACGGTTGAATTTGCACGTCAATGTGGTGCGGTAGCCATTCTTCGAGGACTTCGCGCACTGTCAGATTTTGAATATGAATTCCAACTTGCCTTAATGAACAAAAAAATTGCACCGGATATTGAAACAGTTTTTTTGATGACTCAGAGTGAATTTTCGTTTATTAGTTCAAGTGCGATTAAATTAACAGCTAGTTTGCATGCTAGTATTTCGGATTTTGTGCCACCCCATGTCGAAAAAGCATTGATGTCTAAATTTTCCGGAATACGCTCGGATTCAAATGATCAGGAGTAGAATGGGCATTTGTTTGCACAATCTAAAAGGCTATGGTATCATAATACGTATTTAATAAGGGGGCTTTACCAGAATGTGGACCGTCATATATATTGCACCCAATAAGATAATCGCTGAAAAATATAAGACAATCCTCACCGACGAAGGGATGCTTGTTCAACTTCGCCCGATTGGTTCAGCGCATCTTGGCGATCATGCTTCAGTTGAGATTCTTGTACCAGAATCTGAAGCAGAAGAAGCCCATGAAATCATCACTGGCGCCATAGGGAGCTAACCATGTTTAAAGATATATTCAGAAAACCTAAGTATGTTACGATTCAATCTGCTCCATCCCAGAAACGTGCTCCGTCGGATGTTCCTTTGCAACAACCCTTGACGATTAGCAAGAAAGAGCTTCCTGATGGTCTTTGGGTTAAGTGCCCGAAGTGTGGGGAAGTTCTGTTTAACAAAAATCTCGAGGAAAACGCAAGAGTTTGCACGACATGTGAGTATCATTTCAGAATTACGGCAAGGGTGCGCCTTGGGTTATTGGCTGATGAGGATAGTTTCCAAGAATGGGATTCCGAAATGATAACACGCGATCCCTTGGAGTTTCCTGGTTATGAAGAAAAGCTCCTTGAAGCACAGGGGAAGTCAGGAATGACGGAAGGTGTGCTTACAGGATATGCCATGATTGAGGGGATCCCTGTTGTTCTAGCTTTCAATGAAGCAAGTTTCATGATGGGCAGCATGGGCGCTGTCGTAGGGGAAAAAATTACTCGCGCGATTGAACGTGCGATTGATATGCGTTTACCCGTGGTTATGTTTTCTACTTCGGGGGGCGCTCGAATGCAAGAAGGAATTATCTCGTTATACCAAATGGCAAAGACCAGTGCTGCTTTAGGACGGCTAGCTGAAAATCACTTGCTGTATATTTCCGTACTTACAGATCCCACATTTGGAGGGGTCACAGCCAGCTATGCTTCCCTTGGGGACATTTCGATTGCTGAGCCTAATGCTTTAATTGGATTTACGGGACCGCGAGTGATTAAACAGACCATGAGGCAAGAGCTTCCTGTAGGTGCACAAACGGCAGAGTTTAACCAAGAGCATGGCCTAATTGATTTGATTGTAGAGCGATCCCAGATGCGCTCTACTTTAGCTCGTTTGTTGCGATACCATCAGGAAGGGGTATAGTATGGCGCAACTGTTTGATTTTGAAAAACCTATTTTGGAACTGGAAAAGAAAATCTCGGAAATTCAGAAGTTCTCCGCTGATAAGGGAATGGACCTTTCTCAGGAAGTGGCTACCCTTGAAAAGAGAGTAGTCCTTCTGAAGAAAGAAATTTACGGTAGCCTTGAGCCTTGGCAGAAAGTTCAGATTGCTAGGCATCCTGAACGACCTAATTTTTATGACTACGCTTCATTGTTGTTTGAAGACTTTATAGAACTTAAGGGTGATCGACTTTTTGCGGATGATCGCTCGATTGCGGGTGGGATTGCACTTTTCCACGGAAAAGTTGTGACAGTGATTGCCCAGGTTAAGGGGAGGGACACGAAGGAGAATATTAAACGTAACTTCGGCATGCCTCATCCTGAAGGGTATCGCAAAGCGTTGCGCCTGATGGATCAGGCTGAAAAATTCGGACGTCCGATCTTGACGTTCATTGACACTCCCGGGGCCGCCTGTGACTTAGCAGCTGAGGAACGTGGGCAGGGCGAGGCTATTGCCAGATGTCTTCTTGCGATGTCGGGATATCGGGTTCCTGTGATTAGTACTGTGATCGGAGAGGGCGGAAGTGGTGGAGCTCTCGCTCTTGGAGTGGGTAATGTGGTCTTGATGCTTGAGAATTCCTTTTACTCTGTTATTGCTCCAGAAAGTTGCGCCTCCATTCTATGGAAAGACACCACTAAGGCGAAGGAAGCGGCAGCTGCTCTGAAATTTACGGCACAGGACTTGAAACGGCTTGGAGTCGTTGATGAAATAGTACGAGAGCCTCTAGGCGGGGCCCATAACAACCTCAACCAGACCGCAGAAGAATTATCACAGGCCATTTCGAAGTACCTCGTGCGTCTCCGTTCAGAGGCTCCTGAAGCTCTGAAGGATCAGCGATATCAGAAGTTGCGTTCAATTGGAGTTTTTGAAGAAAAAGTTACATTAAATCTAACAAAAGGCTTGACTAAGTCGCTAGATTGATGGTATTATAACTAAGTCGTCATTGAACATCTGGCGAATAACATTGGGCGAGTGGCGGAATGGCAGACGCGTCGGTCTCAAAATCCGATATATGTGAGTATGTGGGGGTTCAAGTCCCCCCTCGCCCACCACAAAGAACTTATAAAAAGAGCCTATAAAGGCTCTTTTTTTGTACGTAAAGCACTAGTGCGAAAACGGGGGACGGTTCTTGCTTTTAAACCTCTTCAAATGATAATATAAAGCAAAAAAGGTACTTATTAAATGGAATTGAAATAGAACATCTAAAGACCTTACAAACACTGAAAGAGATGGGGCTTTCAGGAAACTTTCAGCTTTCCTTCAGCATCGATTCAGCCGAGTATTGCATAATAAGGCAATGTGGCGAAAATAAGATTTTCCTTAATCTTTAGGGGGTAAAGGTATGCAGAAACTAAAGGGAATCAAAGTATTGCTAGTCGATGATGAACCGAATATATTGCAATTTTTAGAGATGGGTCTTCAGGATGAAGGATTTGAGGTACTTACGGCTCAAGACGGGATGACAGCCGTAACGCTCGCCAAACAATTTCAGCCCCATATTATTATACTGGATGTCATGATGCCCGGCATGGACGGTTTCGAAGTATGTCGAATGCTCAAGAAGACTGAAGATGTGGCCATTATAATGCTGACGGCTAAGGATGAAGTGGACGATCGTGTAAAAGGGCTCACTCTGGGGGCCGATGATTACATGATGAAACCGTTCAGTTTTGAGGAATTGCTAGCACGTATTCATGCTAGAATCCGAAATCAATTCCCCAATTTGATGGGGGAAGTTGTAATTGGAGCCTTTCGAATTGATGACAGGCGCAAAGAAATCCTTTACGAGCAACGGATTCTGGAACTCTCAACAACCGAGTATGAGCTGCTCAAATTTTTAGTACTCAATCAAGGCTTAGTTTTAAGCAAAGCGAAAATATTGGACAAAGTATGGGGCTATGACTTTGGTGGAGATGAAAATATTGTAGAGGTGTATATACGGTCGCTTAGGGAAAAGTTAAATGACAAAGAACATCGTTTAATTCGCACCTTGCGCGGGGCGGGATACAGGGTTGACCTGTAATGAAAACAAACTCGCTACGCTTTCAACTACTATCACGTTCTTTACTGCTCATGGCTGTATTACTTGTAATCATCGGATTTTCGCAATATATCTTCATGCGGGAGTTTATATACCAAAATAAAGCAATAAGTGTACAAAGTCAGATTCGATCAATTCCTCCAGATGCATGGGGAAAATGGGTGAATAATACAGACGGTGATAATCACGATAAAACACCAGGTAACCCCCCAGATAATATAGAGATCACTTCGGGTGATCATGAAGGAAGCGATCACGACCATGCCTTCATTAGCGAATCAAATGACGGTCGAAATCGTGTCCCTTTTTTCTTTTTACCAGACTCCACCATCGCCTTCTACGAGACGAATGGGACTTTTACGGTACTTTCTAATTCACTAACGACTGGTGGAATCCCTTCTAAACTTGCTGAGCAGGATTATAAAGACGCCATGGGTTCAAAAGCTGGATTGATGTACAAAGTCTTGAACCAAACAGCGGGAAGTGAGCAATTGATCGTTCTGCAACCTATTCAAACAAAGGGTCAATTGCTCGGAGTTGTGCAGGTAGATGTAAGTACTAAGCCCTTAAAGGATATTTTAACTCGGCAACTTTTGACGTTTCTGTCGATTTCATTACTCGCGTTAATCGGTGGTATGTTGGCCTTTATTCCTGTGTTGAGAAAAACGTTGGTTCCTTTATCCAAGATGGTGGATACAGTGGAACAAATCGACGCCGGAAATCTAGCCGAACGATTACCGGTTGGACAGGGGCAAGTGGAAATTGACCGTTTGGCAGTCTCTTTTAATGGAATGTTGGAAAGACTGGAATGTTCGTTTGAGGCGGAAAAAGAGGCAAAAGAGCAGATGCGGCGCTTTGTCGCTGACGCCTCTCATGAGCTTCGCACTCCCTTGACCTCTATTCACGGTTTTTTAGAGGTACTGCTCCGTGGTGCGATGAATCAACCGGATAAGTTGCATAGGTCTTTGAAGAGCATGTACGCTGAATCTGAGCGCATGAAAAAGCTGGTTCAAGACCTTCTTTTACTTGCGAAGCTGGATCGATCACCGAATATCCAGCTTAGTGAGGGAGAACTGGGCGAGATAATGAAGGAAATGGCACCGCAGTTAAGGTTATTAGCGGGAAACCGCAAAGTTAGCCTGCGACTTACTTCGAATTTGAGATGCCGCTTTGATGCGGATAAGATGAAGCAGGTGATCTTAAATCTCTTTCATAATGCGGTACAGCATACGGATTCAGAGAAGGGGGATATCCGACTTTCGTTGGAAACCGCTCCCGCCGGTGGGGTAGAACTTACCGTGAGAGATAACGGTTCTGGCATACAGGAGGAGCATTTGCCTAAGCTGTTTAACCGTTTTTATCGAAGTGATTCTTCGAGAACTCGTAAATACGGTGGTGCGGGACTCGGTTTGGCAATCACTAAATCGATTGTAGAACTTCATGGAGGTACGATACGGGTAGAAAGTTTTGCAGAGGAAGGAACCATCTTTTATGTATGGTTACCCGCAATCTAATAGACCACACGATTAGGTAGAAAATGCAATTACGGCTCTATTCGCTGATTTATGGCGAATGGAGCCGTTTCTTTTGACCCTGAGCCCAAAACTTTACATATAGAATTTGAGTGAATGGAAGAAGATAGAGGAAAAAAGCGTAGGGTATGAAGCCGGTCAGACTTACATTCATCGTTGAAGAAGGAACAAAGGCCGCCGTATTCCAGGGTATCAGAGCTGCCAACGGTACGCAGGTATTTTCTAAGTCAACTGCCAATTGGTAATGATCAAATTTGTTTTTAACATAAACCTTGTTCATTAGAGAATTAGTTAAAACGATAGCGATCGTTTGGCTGCACCCTAAGAGGGCGGTGAGAATGCTTACGGTCGTCGTCGTCAGGAACGTGGCAGGGCGAGATTTCGCTCTTAATAGAATCTCGTCTAAATCTTCCAGAATGTTTGTTTCTGCAAAAAGTCCTGCCCAACAACAGGAAACAAAAACGACAACCGATACTTTCCACATTGAAAAGATCCCACCGCCCTTCAGGATGGTCCTAAGTGAACTATCTATGTCTAGATTAAAACCTAACAGCACAATTCTTAAAATTTCAAGGACATTGTAATGTTGTCGGCTAAAACTAATAATCGAAGCTAGCAAAATGCTTACGAGCATCGATATTTTTACGTCAACCCTTAGGATTGCGAGAATGAGTATGGCTAGTGCTGGCAATAAGGCTACCCAATGAAGCCCAAAAATGTTGGAGATTTCATAGGTCATAGTGCTTTCTGTAAACGTTAAGGGATGATGTAACGACAACAATAGGTATAGGAAAATTGACATAATAAAGGAGACAGTTCCTGTCGTTAACATAGCCTTTATGTTTGGATAAAGATCGGTTTCCGTCAAATGGGCAACTAAATTGGCACTTGAGGACATAGGGGAGCAACGATCACCAAAATAGGCCCCAGCAATAATAGCTCCGGCGGCGATATCTGCATCGATATTGCCGCTCTTAGCCATTAAAATTAAGGATAAGCCTACGGTACTCACCGTTCCGAAAGAGGTTCCTAGTAGGAAGGATACCAAACAACTTATAAGAAATGCGTACATTATAAAAAGCTTTGGGTCAATAAGCTTTATGCCATAATAAAGAATAGCTGGAGTGGTTCCTGAGGCCATCCAGAGGGATGTTATGGCACCAACCAACACGAGGATACGCAAGACAATAAACGATTTTTTGCCTCCCTGATAGGACATTCGTATAATATCTTTCATCGGATATCCCCTTAGCCAGGCAATGAAAGCAAAATTCAATAAACAAAGTACCAGCGGAAAACCAATAAATATTCCATGAAGGGTGCAGAAAATTAGAAGGACAAACGCGATAATTACGCTGATAATAATGTATGAATTCCCTTGTTTCATGGTTTACCCCCTTATGATACTTTTGAATTCTCTGTGGTTATTTAATCTGATATGTACAGTGTGTAGTATAATAAGTTTAATTAGAATCCACAAGGGAAGAAGTGCACAATTCAGACAAAAGCTCAATTACGGCTCTATTCGCTAATTCATTGGTGGATAGAGCCGTTTTTGTACGCCTGTTTCTATTTATAGTCATTCAGCTGATCTTCAGCAAACACTCAATTAACATTCAGGTAGCGTTTAGGCTCGATTCAGGAACGAGAGTTATAGTAATGGAGAACCAAGAGAACGGAACGATGCGACGTCAGACATTAATTTGTAAAGGAGTTTTCTGAAACAATGAAATTATTAAAATCTAAACATATTGATCCGTTACTGATTGGAATTTGCTTATTAGCCGCTTTTTTAAATATCTACGGTATTTGGAAGGACCAATATGCTAATGCCTATTACACAGCTGCAGTCACTAGTATGCTGCAAAGTCTTCACAACTTCTTCTTCGCTTCCTTTGATCCGGGGGGGTTCGTGACCGTGGATAAACCTCCCGTAGCATTCTGGATCCAGACGATGTTCGCATCGGTGTTTGGTGTGCATGGCTGGAGTGTCATTTTGCCGCAAGCTCTGGCAGGAGTAGGGTCTGTACTGCTAATTTACGCACTTATTAAACCATCTTTTGGTAAAACAGCAGCTCGGTTCTCAGCTTTAGTAGCCGCCTGTACCCCGATCGCAGTGGCTGCAAGCCGCTCAAATAATGTCGATAGTTTATTGGTTTTCACGCTTCTCTCTGTAACTTGGATGTTATTCAAGGCTATTAAAACAAAAAAGTGGAGTTGGTCCATCGCTGCTTTTTCTACGATCGGGGTAGGTTTTAATATCAAAATGCTCCAAGCTTATATGGTACTGCCTGCCTTTTATCTATTTTATTTAATTGCTTTCAAGGTTAATTGGAAAAAGAAAATGGGTGTGCTTGCCGCCTCAACTGTAGCCTTGTTGATTGTATCGTTATCATGGCCCCTCATTGTAGACAGCATTCCGAAGGAAAACCGTCCTTATGTTGGTAGCAGTCAAACAAATTCGGTGTTGGAACTGGCATTCGGTTATAACGGCATTTCTCGCCTCACAGGTCAGGGAGGACCAGGAGGCGGCAATCGAGCAGGAGATGGTGGCGGAATTCCTGCTTCGCAGGAAATGTCCGGGCAAAGGCAAGATGACGGAGGGCAGATGCCTACAGGACTGCAAGGTCAACCATTGACTGGCCAAAGTTCAGATGGCGGTGGATTAAGTCAAAACTCGGCTGGGCAGAACCCAGCCATTGATGACAATAATTCAAACCGTCAAATGAGAGATGGTGGCCCAGGTGGTGGAGCGCCGGGCGATGGAGGTAATGGAGGCAATGGTATGTTCAACACTGGAACGGCCGGACCGCTCCGCTTATTCCAACCCCAGTTATCTGGACAAATCAGTTGGCTGCTTCCTTTTGCCTTGTTGGCAGCGGTCGGCCTGTTGCTTGGAATTCGTCCCAAAAAACCACTGACCGATAAGCAGAAAGAAAGCCTATTTTGGCTGGCTTGGTTAATACCTATGATGGGGTTCTTCAGTGTAGCAGGGTTTTTTCATCAGTACTATCTAATTATGTTAGCTCCACCTATTGCAGCTCTGACAGGAGCAGGTTGGGTAGAACTCTTTAACTTTAACCGCAACCGCGAAGGCTGGAAACGATGGTTGCTGCCAGTGGGATTTTTAGGAACGACAGCTTTTGAGATCTATATTCTATTGCCTTATAAGACACAAATCGGCTTAGGTTTGCCAATTGCTGTAGGGGTTGTAGGAATCGTGGTTTCCCTCATTCTATGCTTACCTCTATCCACTCGAACTTTGGGGCGTGAACTAAAAATCTCGATCTCCAGAGTAGCTGCTTTGGGAGGAATTTTGATACTACTAGTAGCTCCGCTTTATTGGGCTACTACGCCGCTCATCTACGGAGATAACGCCATGATGCCAGCAGCAGGACCGCAAAATGGAGCGGGTATGCACGGCCAAGGTCCGGGACAAGACCAGGCGCAGGCCCAGTCGAAAGTTCAAGTACAAGATCAAACGCAGAATCTAACACAAGATCAGACACACGTTCAGGCGCCTAACCAATCACAAGGCCAGCCCCAAGAAAATGTTGACACACAATTACTTGCTTATCTAACCGCCAACAATACGGGTGAAAAATACCTATTTGCAACGACCAACGCTGGCACAGCCGAAGCCTACATTATTAATACCGGTAAGGCAGTGATGGCGATGGGCGGGTTTTCTGGCTCCGATCCTATCCTCACCGTAGACAAATTAAAACAAATGGTTGCTAACAAAGAGGTCAAATATTTCTTGAGTTCCTCCGGCGGACCAGGAGGAGGAAGCTCAGACGTTCAGGCATGGATTATCCAAAACGGGAAAGTAGTCCCGCAGACAGAGTGGCAGTCAAGCACGAATAATGGGAATTTCCAGGGAGGTAAGGGTATGAACGGCTCCCAAACTTTATACGAAATCAAATTTTAAAAAGTAGGAGGCAGAGTATGAACGCAGATATTCGTTATTCCATAGTTATTCCCGTCTACAACGAAGAAGCTGTCATTGACCAAACTTATCGGCGTTTGAAGCAGGTCATGGATTTAACAAAAGAGCCTTATGAGTTAATTTTCGTGAACGATGGTAGCTGCGATCATACGACTGCTATGATCAAAGGTTTTAGAGATCAGGATGTTGCTGTGAAGCTGATAACGTTTTCCCGTAATTTTGGCCATCAAATTGCCATTACGGCTGGGATGGACTACGCGTCAGGTGCGGCTGTGGTTGTAATTGACGCAGATTTACAGGATCCGCCCGAGCTGATTTTGGATATGATTGCGAAGTGGAAAGAAGGGTTTGGCGTCGTTTACGCCAAACGGACGAAGCGGAAGGGAGAAACATTTTTTAAAAAACAAACTGCCCGTTTGTTTTACCGAATTTTGAAAGCTTCCACGGATCTTGAGATCCCGACGGATACTGGCGATTTTCGCTTATTGGATCGAAGAGTGTGTGAAGAACTAAAACGGCTGCCTGAGAAAAACCGTTACGTTCGCGGCTTAGTAAGTTGGGTTGGCTTCCGACAAACGGCTGTTGAGTATGAAAGGGATGAACGGCTGGCCGGTGAGACGAAGTATCCTCTGAAAAAGATGATCAAGCTAAGTTTGGACGGCCTAACTTCCTTTTCCTTTAAGCCCCTCAAAATGGCGAACTATGCCGGAGTCGTACTCATCACTTCTGGATTAACCTACTTGTTAGTCTTGTTATTTCTAAAGATATTATCCCCTGCGGTTATCGCAGGTTGGAATCTGATTATGGCGATGCAACTGGTGTTAAGCGGCATTCTTCTGACGATGATGGGAATTATCGGAGAATATATCGGACGTATATACGATGAAACAAGAGATCGGCCCTTATATATTGTGAGTGAATGCCATGGAATGATGAAAAAAGAACGGAATGTTAAGAGGGTTGTCTAATATGTCGAAGCGTTCTCTGGAGTTTATGAAGTTCTGCCTGGTAGGGACAGTAAATACGGGTGTCGATTTTGTCGTATTTACTGTTCTCTCCAATTTGGGTGTTCTGTTGTTAATAGCGCAATGTGTCTCCTACACCTGTGGAGTATTGAATAGTTTTCTATTGAACCGGACGTGGACTTTCAGAGGACGCGGTCAATCCTCCGGGCAGTTGATCCGATTCTTGGTACTAAATCTAGGTACGTTGATAATCACTTACGGATTGTTAGTCTACTTTCACAATTCCCTAGCATGGCCATTGATCGTCTGTAAATTGGTGGCAACGTGCGCTAGTCTTGGGATTAATTATGTAGGAAGCCGTTTGTGGATTTTTTCGCCAATCTCACTATAGAATTGGAGGGTTATAGTATGAAAATTAGAAAAGCCGTTATCCCGGCAGCTGGTTTGGGTACGAGATTTTTACCCGCCACCAAAGCCCAACCTAAGGAAATGCTGCCGATCGTTGACAAACCTGCCATCCAATATATCGTGGAAGAAGCGGTACAGTCGGGCATAGAAAGTATACTCATTGTAACGGGCAGAAACAAGAAATCTATTGAAGATCATTTTGACAAGTCTGTGGAACTCGAACAAATGCTGTGGGAAAAGGGGAAAACTGATTTACTAAGCGAGATCCAAACTATTAGCAATATGGTCAACATTCATTATATCCGCCAAAGGGAACCGCTTGGTTTGGGGCATGCCATTCTTTGCGCGGAGCAATTTATTGGCGACGAACCGTTTGCTGTTCTGCTTGGCGACGATATTATGGTTTCCGATCCTCCTGCTTTAAAGCAGCTGATCAATGTCTTTGAAACGGATGATACAACTGTTGTTGGCGTCCAGCCGGTGCATCCGGCGGAGGTCAGCAAATATGGCATTATCTCGGCTGTGGCACAACATAACAAGATTTTACAAGTAAGAGATCTGATTGAAAAGCCCACTCTAGCCAATGCTCCTTCCAATTTGGCAATCATGGGTAGGTATATCTTAAAGCCGTCTATTTTTCCTTTTCTCAAAACCCAAGAAAGAGGAGCGGGGAACGAGTATCAGCTAACAGATGCCTTACGAGAAGTATGTCTTCAGGAAGGTCTGCTTGGGCTGGAGTTGAAGGGAGAACGCTACGATATAGGGGATAAGTTTGGTTATATGAAGGCAATCATTGAAATGGGGCTACAGAGGGAAGAACTACAACCACAGCTGATTGATTATTTGCATCGAGTGCTTAAAAAGCAACATAGTAGGAATCGGCCGAAAAAGGCGGCGGTATGAAAGGAGCACCTAACTAGTGGTATTCAAGAAGCATATTCTTAAAATAAGCTTGTTAGTGATTCTAGTATTAGCCTCAGTCTTTTGCATTACAACCTTGAAGAGTTATAGCGGTAATGCTACTCAATCCACTCAAACTAAAATTGCCTATAGTAACTCGTTTGCAAGTCAAAATGCACCTCAAGAACCAGGCTGGCAGTCCCAACCTTCAGATGCAAGTCAGAGAACGGTATCCCCACACGCAGGTGGGCCAAATGGAATGAAAAGTATGAGTACGAATGCGAGTGCAAATTATTCCTCCCAAGTTATTGCCTATGCTGTTATCTTTTTATTGCTTTTCCTTGCAGCCTATTACCTTGTTATTAAGAAAAAGGCTAAAATCCAGCCTTGTAATGCAAAACTACTGATTCTGACCATACTCGGTGTGGGTTTGCTCTTGCGGATTCCTCTGGCCATGTTGATTAGCGGCCATCCTTTTGATCTAAGTACATTTAAAAACTGGGCAACCACTGCTGCCAATAATTTCTTCCAATTCTATCAAGGACGTAACGCCAGTGATTATCCGCCTTTGTATATCTACGTTTTATTTCTCATTGGGAAAATCGGGAATTTATCTGCACTGAGTCCCTATTTCACGTTGCTTTTAAAGCTACCATCCATCGTTGCGGATATCGCCTCGTCCTTTCTGTTATACAAACTCGCGAAGAAATATCTCTCTTTGGAAATCAGCATCCTGATAGCCGCATTTTACACCTTCAACCCAGCTGTATTTATTAATTCAACGATATGGGGTCAGGTGGATTCCCTCTTCACATTAATCATTATTTCCGCGATTGTTCTGCTTTCGGAAAAGAAAATCGGCGTTGCCACTGTCTTGTTTACTGCAGCTGTTCTTATGAAACCGCAAGGGATTATCTTTCTCCCCGTACTTTTCTTTGAACTGATTAGGCAAAAAACTCTGAGGAGTTGGATAAAAGTAATTATCTCTGCCTTGGTTACGGGCATAGTGATTGTACTTCCATTTTCTTTGAATACGAACGGTCTTTGGATTTTCAAACTCTTTGCAAGTACGCTAAGGGAGTACCCTTATGCTTCTGTTAACGCTTTTAACTTTTTCAGTTTGCTGGGAGCGAACTTTGTAAAGGATGCAGGCACACTATTTGTATTCAGTTATCATACCTGGGGACTGATTGCGATTGTCATGATCACAGCATTCTCATGGTTTCTTTTCATTAAAGGAAAGAACAGGATATATGCTTCTGTTGTAGCACTCCTCCTGATCGTCGGTGTCTTCACGTTTTCTACTAGAATGCATGAACGATATATGTTTCCTGCCGTTGCCTTAGCAATTTTAGCCTTTATTTACCTTAAGGATAAACGATTGGTGTTGTTAGCCGCTGGCTATAGCACGACGATCTATATTAATACTCACTTTGTTCTTTATGAAACGCAGAACGGTATAAATTCTATTGCATTTGGCCCGACTCTGGCCGCCACCTCTCTCTTAAATGTCTTGTTGTTCGTATACCTTTGTAAGGTTTTATATGAGATTGTCACGGAAAGGAGGGGATGTTGCAAAGTAATAACGTAAGACTACCGTGATTAATGTAAACGAATAATCGAAGGAGGGATTTTTTAGATTGAAGAAATTGTATCAACTTAATAAATCTATAAGGAAATCCTGGCTAGCGTCCTTCAGGCCAACAAGACATATTTAAACAGGTATTGGCCTCTTTAACATAACTTCGAAAACTTTGATGCCTAATAGGAAAATATATTATAGAGATTTTAGACTTTCTCTCGCACATTAGGGAAAGACCTTCAATCTCTATAATTTTATGAATGCAAATAAGTTTAGGATATTTCAATACCTGACGAAAAACTGTTAAGATTTTGTGAAACTATGCGAATGTTTAAGATAGCCACAGGAAACTCCTTTTTCTCGTCGAATATACATACACGTAATGTAGTTTGAGTATAGATCACGGATCAGAGGAGTGAATGAGAGATGCTATCAATAATTGCTGGACTCGCTTTAAGTGCCCAAATTTATACACATCAACCGTCCGTTCAAGAACAACCTGCTCACCGTTTACCTAGTTCCAGCATACATGTGTCGGATCGTCGCAGAAATGTAAATAATTTATCTGTTACTCAAACAACCCTTTCACAGTCGGCAAATTCAAGTATTACGCTAAAAGCTGGGGACGATAGAGTGACCAATAATTTGCTCAAATCAGCTGTAAAGATCATTAACCAGACATCTTTGCCGATTTTGAGTAAATATGCTGGCTCGACACCTTCTCAGGCTGTGAACATTGTTTTATTTTCCAGTCCTAAAACTTACGGAAATGCTTTGCTTCAGGCTGGTATCCCAGCTAGTGAAATATCTGTCTACACGGCTAATACTGGTGGAATTACGATTGGCTCTAATATCTGGATTCCTCTTTATAATCTACAAGACATTTCACAGTTGGCTAATGTGATGACCCATGAATTGACACACGTTACCTTTAACCAAGCAGGGTCTGGCGATAAAATGCCTACATGGGTCAACGAAGGAGCTGCTTGGCGAGACGGTTTATTAGCTGAACAACAACTCGACTCTTATGGAACAGCTCTTGAAATGCTAACTCAACAAAGAGGAGTTCAGCAAGCAGTTGGCAATGGTCAGTTACTTCCTCTAACGGCCACAGAACAAAACATCATTACTGCCAATTACAATGTAGAATACGAGGATTTTATGGCTGTAGAATCCCTGATTAAGCAATTTGGTACCGATCAGTTTATTACTTTCTTAAAAGCTGCAACAGCAAAGCAACAAGACGCAAACGAAGCTTTCCAAACAACCTACAAGTTAAGTATGGATGATTTTCAAAAAAGCTTCTTAGGGCAATTGCTTGATCAAACGAAATAGATATCCTGCACATGCTAAACCCCGAGTGTCATTGACACTCGGGGTTTAGCAATAAACGTTTAACTAAAAGGTTGGAAGCATTAAGTCTTGATTCAGGAACATGCTAAAGTAGTAATCTTGGCCAGGCTATAGGGATTTTCTATATGAGTTTTTTAAATAATTAACCCTTGATTCAGGTCGTGTGGCTAAATATACGCCGGTAATTACAATGGCGGCGCTCATGAGTTTAATCAAAGTGATCGACTCACCTAAGATTGTCACAGACTGGATAATCGTAAAGATCGGTACCAAATTAATAAAAATGGCTGTGCGAGGTGCACCAATACGTTGAATGGCAATCATCTGAAAAAGGTAACCCAATACCGAAGCAAACACGCTCATATATAGAATGGAGAGCCATCCCCGCGCTGTCGCTGCAAATAGATATGTGGCAGGGTTTTCCCACAAAACGAAAGGAACGGAAACAACAACACAGATCAGGAAAGTATAGGCAGTGACCATGAGCGGCGATAGAAGGTATTGTTTCATATATCGTCTACTAAGTAGCGAATAGATAGCAAAACAACAGACAGCAATTAGCATCAGTAAATCACCTTTGTTGAATTGAAATTGGGATATTAGCTGCAAATCTCCATTCGTAATGAAGAGAAAGACGCCACTGAAAGACAGAAAAATTCCAAATAATCTCAAGGGAGTTAATCGTTCGCCGAAGAACATGGCAGCCAGAAGTGTCGTGACCATGGGATTAATAGCTCCGATGAGTGACGAATTCATTGCCGTAGTATAGTTTAGTGAACTAAAAAACAATGCGTGATAACAAAAAGTGCCAACGAATCCAAGCAAGATAAGCGCGGGCCATTGTCTACCGCGTGGTAAAAGGTTTCCCGGCTCTTTGATATACAAAATTGCAAAAATCAAGGGCAAAGCGAAAAGGAAACGAAAGAAAGTCAATGCAAATGGGGGGAATTCTCCTACGGCAATTTTGCCAGTAATAAATGCACCAGACCAAAAAACAGTGGTCAGTACCATTAACAAACGGATTTGTTTATCGGACATTTTAACTCTCCTTCTATATAGTTAGCCTAATATAGGTTACTACTAAAGTATTAACAGCTAATTGTACTAATCTATAGAAAAGTAGTCAATTGCAAAAAAACGAGTTAGCGGTGCAATTGTTTGTTAGAAAGCAGTCGGTATGATATAGTGAAATGCGAAAGAATGGGGGTTTTCATGATGCCACGGATGGTGATTTTGGACGGTAATAGCCTTGCGAATCGCGCCTTTTACGCTTTACCGCCGTTGACTACAGCGGATGGTCGCCCAACGAATGTCTTACATGGTTTCCTAACGATGCTTTTTAGATTAGAACAAGAGCAACATCCCGATTATTGGGTAGTCGCTTTCGATAAAACCAAAGCAACGGTTCGTATTGAACAGTATGCCGGGTATAAAGCGCAGAGGAAAGAAACCCCGGAAGGACTGCGTCCTCAATTTGATTATCTTAAAGAAATCTTAACGGAATTGGACGTTCCGATGCTTGAGCTTGCCGGGTATGAAGCGGATGATCTTATTGCTGCAGTCACCAAACAGGCGGAAACACAGGGGATGGAGATTCAGATTTATACGGGGGACAGAGATGCTTTGCAACTTATCTCTGCTAAAACGAACATCTTTCTGACGAAAAAAGGGATCAGTGAAGTCGAATGTTATGATGAAAATGCCCTGTGGGAACGCTACCAGCTGCGTCCTTACCAAATCATCGATCTTAAGGGTCTTATGGGAGACACCTCGGATAACATCCCAGGGGTTCCCGGTGTCGGGGAGAAAACAGCGCTGAAATTACTTTGGGAATTTGAAACAGTCGAGGGAGTTTTGGCGAACGCGAATAAGGTCTCTGGGAAAAAACTGCAGAGTAATTTAAAAGACTATACCGATCAGGCAATCCTGAGTAAAAAACTAGCGACGATGTTAACCGAAGTACCCCTGGCGTTTTCAATTGATGATCTGGTATACCGCCGTCCAAGGGCGACTAAAGTACTTCCCGTTTTAAAAAAGTATGATCTCAAGAATGTGACTCGATTATGGCAAGAACGACATAAAGACGATGAGGAATCGCTCAGAGAATGCCCAGATGAATTGCTTCTGGCATGGCCAGAGCGCACATTGACGGAAGAAGGCTGGCTTGCCCAGATCGAACAATGGCAGGCAAAGAAAATCCCACTCACCTTGGCCTGCCGTTATGAGGGTACTGGTTTACAAGGCGGTCACTGGCTAGAATGGGGAGTGGCAACTCAGGGTGAAGCTTTTACACTAAAACGTGCTGAAATATCCCCAGGTATTGTTAAGGTGTGGTTAGACTTGCTGGGTAATGAGCAGGTTCCCAAAATTTTGGTAGATAGTAAAACGACGGCCTTATTGCTCGCAAACGAAGACACTACATTAAAGGGTGTCACGCTTGATTTAAGTTTAGCATCCTACTTGATTCAATCCGCGCGAACTAAGTTTGCCCCACTGGATTTAGTCAAAGAATACGTTCATAATCAAGATGTCTTCGTGGGCGCTGCGGAAGAAGCCTCAGCATTAGCCCAAGTGGCTCCTAAATTTAAGGAAGAACTCGAATTACTGGGACTCTCAGGCTTGCTGCATGAGATTGAAGAACCTTTGAGCTTAGTACTTGCACAAGTGGAACGCCATGGAATTGCAGTTGACACAGAGCAGCTGACTGCTTTCGGTGAAGGAATCAGTCTAACTCTTAAACAATTAGAGCAAGATATCTATTCTCTTGCCGAAGAATCGTTCAATATAAATTCTCCGAAACAATTGGGTGCAATTCTTTTTGAGAAATTAGGTCTTCCTACTGCAAAAAAGACTAAAACGGGTTATTCCACCAACGCGGAGACGTTGGAGGAACTGCGCTTAGCTCATCCAATCGTTGAGAAAATTCTTGACTATCGGCAACTGAATAAGCTCATGTCAACCTATGTCAATGGGCTGCTCGCTCAAGTGAAGGACGGACGAATTCACACGACTTTCCAACAAACCGTGACAGCGACTGGTCGTTTATCGAGCACAGAACCTAATTTGCAGAATATCCCCATTCGGCTGGAACAGGGTCGACAGTTAAGAAAAGTTTTCCATCCCACGGAAGCAGGATGGGTGCTCCTATCTGCTGACTACTCTCAAATTGAACTTCGAATTTTAGCTCACTATTCTCAAGATCCACTTCTGTGTGAATCGTTTGCACTGGGACAGGACGTCCATACTAGAACAGCAGCGGAAGTCTTTGGTACCTCGCTTGAAGCAGTCACTCCGAACATGCGCCGGAGTGCCAAGGCAGTTAATTTTGGGTTGGTTTACGGGTTAACCGAATTCGGCCTCTCGCGTGATTTGGGAATTCCTCGTAAAGAATCTAAATTTTATATTGAACAATATTTCAAACGCTACAGTGGGGTCAAGCGTTATCTCGAAGAGGTCGTTGAGCAGGCGAAACAAGAGGGACAAGTCCGTACCTTGTTAAACCGTCTCCGGCGTATTCCAGAGTTGTTTCATCCTAATCGTGTTCAACGCAATATGGGAGAACGCATTGCCATGAACACACCTGTACAGGGAACAGCGGCTGACATTATGAAATTAGCGATGATCAATGTTGCCGAAGGGTTGAAGCCCTTCCGGGCGGCCATGCTACTCCAAGTACATGACGAACTCTTGCTTCAAGTGGCTCCAGAGGATTTGGAAAGTGTGGCACGTATGCTGATTGAAGAAATGGAAAACGCTTTCCCACTCGCTGTGCCCATGACAGTCGATTGTAAAGTGGGACCGAATTGGTATGAGATGCAGCCGTTCAAGCCTATGGATTAAGGAGATAACAACATGCCAGAACTTCCAGAGGTTGAAACGATTCGACGGACATTAGCTGAACACGTTACAAACATAAAAATTGAGGAGATTACTCTTTTTTGGCCCGCAGCAGTCTGTGGGTGGGAAAATACGGACTTTACAGCTTTAGTTACCGGGCGACGGATCAAAACAATAGATCGCCGTGGTAAGTATCTTTTGATTCGATTGGATGAAGATTTGACGTTAATAGCGCATATGCGTATGACTGGTCGATTGAATTATTATCGAGATCATCAAGAACCCGAAAAACATACGCATGTGGTCTTTCGCCTAGAACACGGGGAAGTCCATTTTTCAGATGTGCGGAAATTCGGGCGCATTCAAGCCATACCCACCCCATTATGTATAAGTGAATCCTCTCTTAGCAAACTGGGTCCGGAGCCTTTGGAAGCAGAATTCACTCCCGCAGTTCTGAAAGAACGTTTTGGAAAGAAAAAACTCTCTATAAAAGCCGCCTTACTCGACCAGCATGTCTTAGCAGGCTTGGGTAATATCTATGTAGATGAATCCCTTTTCTTGGCGGGAATATCCCCGCAACGAGGAGTGGACACTCTATCCGAGGAAGAAATCTCAAAACTCCATCAAGCTATTCAAAGCGTTCTACAAGCAGGGATAGATGCTCAAGGCACGTCCTTCCGGGATTATCGAGATGCTAATGGAGAAAAAGGATGGTTTGAGAAGGCCCTACAGGTATATGGAAGGGGAGGAGACCCTTGCAATGTGTGTGGGCAGATCTTAGAACGAATACGCCTTGCCGGAAGGACCACAGTTTTCTGCCCGAGGTGTCAGAGGTAACACCCTTGAATTTTCTCAACTATGTAATTGCCTTGTGCCTCATAAAAGATGGCACATTTCGTATTCAGCTCTCTGATTAAGGAGAGCTGTTTTTTCGTTCTGGTTTGACTCAACTGCAGTACTGAAAAACCAGTCATGAAAATAAGTGGCTTAAAAAATAGCCTCTAGTTAACGAGCAAATTGGACATTATGATCTAAGGTAGATTTGAACGCAAAGCCGCGCGTCCATGAGCAAGAAAGAAGCGTATTTTCTTTATAATATAGATGTAAAGTGAACTTGACATTGCAAGAGGTTAAACAACATATACTTGTTATGTAAAGTGAGCTTCACATAACAAGTGCGAAGGAGCTTAAAGTTGAAAAACAAGATAAGGAATCTTAGGGAGCAATTTGATTTGACTCAACTGGATTTGGCTGAAAAAGTTGAAGTATCAAGGCAAACAATTATTTCACTGGAAAATGGCAAATACAATCCCTCTATTTTTCTTGCGTATAAGATTTCAAGAGTGTTCAACTTGCCAATTGAAGAAGTCTTTATATTTGAAGAGGAGGATATTTGATGAGAAGAAATGAATATCTGAAAAGAGAAATAATCTATTCGGCTATCTTTATCCTTGTCGGCATTATAGCTTTAACTGGTTTCGTTATAGGCTTTGAAAAACCTGTGATGATTGGAATTGCAATTGGATTTATTCCAACTGGGGTAGGAATGCTTCTAATTTATCAAAAAGCCAAGAAGCACGCTGGATTTGGTAGGAACATTCAACTTGAAAAAGAAGAGCGGAATACCTATATTAACTCTAAAGCTGGGCATACGGCTTTTTGGGTTTCCTATCGGTATATTTTCATTGCTGTAGTATTAAGTAATGCCATTAGCGTATCAGTGCAGAAATTTGCAATCTTCACGCTAGTATTTATGTCCGTCGTATATTTCCTTTTTGTTGCTATATACCATAGAAAATATTAAGACTAATCATAAATTATTAGACGCTTATAGCGGCCGCCGTTCAATTGAGGCCTCTGACATTGGGGGAGAATTAGATGGGTAGAAAAATTAGAAGTACGATCTTAGTTTCAATATGCATTTTAGTTTTAACTGGATGCACAAATCAAGGTCAAGTTAAGGAGAATGCTCAGCTTAAGACGAAAATAGAATTGCTGAAACAACAAAACGAAGCTGCAAACAACAAGGTTAAGGAGCATGAAGAACTTTACGAGTTACGGAATACTTTAGATAGCAACCTGAATATTACTTTGAGATCTTTGACTAAAGGGGATTATGAATCGGCACAAAAGAATCTAGCCCCGACAATTCATATTAAGGACAAAAAAATGATAACCAGTTCAAATGCCGGGGACTATGAGTTTATTATCCCAGATAAGCCAATGAACCTAAGGCAAAGAGCATTTATGAAGAATGGCGGTAATTATAGCGCAATCTACGAGATGTATGATGCTGGATATACCACGGGTTACAAATACGTGGACCGAATTTATACATTAAATGTCGGTTATGTCCAAGATGGTGGTACATGGAAATTGAGCAGTGTAATGATTGACGAGTGATAGAGAGGTTTTCGTATTACCGACACTTTGCCAGATTTATAGCTTACTTAACATGGTCGCACAAAAACAATGGGATGATTTAACCGAATACTAAAATACATGTAGACAGTGTGATTAACTATGAAGGCATAGTATTGCCGTGGTTTCGTATAGTAGAGGGTTTGCGACATCGGGGAATGAATGTAATAACCCGACGTCGCAAACCCTCGGAACGTTGCTAGTAACAAGGATAATTATAATCTCCGCAGGTTTTGGAAGGTTTTCTTGTACCACTCCCAATGGGTTACGAGGTGGTAAACGGTGACAATGACAAGAGTTACAGAAGCCCATTTGTGAATATCCTCAAGTAATAAAGTAAGTTCGTCACGGCCGGAATGGAACGGGAAGACAAGCCAGACAAGTAGGCCGGTGATTGTAGCGACTAATATTAAAGAAATTAACGTAGTGTCTACTAGGAAATTTCTTTTTGCTTTATTCATATATACCACCCAATTAATCATATCTTGGGTTGCCAGGGTTTAGTACTTTCTTGAAAGAGATAAAGCGTGAGAAAGGAGGTCATTATGAGAAAGTGTTTTCTGGCATTTTGGCTATTGGCGTTCTTTTTTGGTACTCCACAAGTTAGTTTTGGTGCAGATGCCCTTACTCGAATGTTACACGCAGAAGAATTTGAATCATTTCGACAAGACCAAGATGCGCTAATTGTTGAGGGCTTCTCGGCGATCTCGCCTGTATAAAATGGTATGTAAATTCCGGCGGTAAGGAAAGCAATTTCTCCTTTATTAGCAATAGTGCCTATGTGAAACGCCCAGATGGGCAGCTTTTTCAAATATGTCCAAAGTCAAATCTCGACAACGGGACTATATCGCAAAGTGTCTCCCACGATCAATCTGGAGAAAATCAGAGGAGCAGGGGTTTATAACATCCATTAAACCCTATTCGTTAGTTATTGCAATCGGTGTACTTATAATTAACGCTTGGTTGTTTGTAAGGCTATTTTCGAAGGAGAAGTAATTGTCCTTGGAATGACTTCTTGTTAAAATACTGGGGAATGCAATGCCTTTGTTCCAAGTAGGATCTGCCGTAGCCATCAAACATAGGGCGTTTTAGTGTATGGCTCGCATTTCACTTTTGACTCAGCATGCGGAATTTTAGGAGTTAAGAAATGCAAAACAACAAGACGGTGGTTTTAATCCATGGATTCAACAAAAATGAATCAGACATGTGTACCCTCAAATCCAACTTAACTGACCTAGGATACTATTGTGTTACAATTAATCTTCCTACCAGGTTTGGGACACTAGACGACTGTAATAAAGTTCTACAAAGTGAGCTTGTTAAAGTGCTTTCTTCCATGGCAAAACAGCAGCAGATCCATTTGGTTGGACACAGTATGGGTGGCCTCATCATTAGGAATTATCTAGCGAAACACTCCTTTCCAAACTTAGGTCGATGTGTATTAATTGCAACACCCAATAGTGGATCCAAACTTGCCGACCTAGCTCACAAGATTTTCCCACCAGTAGCAAAAGTCTTTAAGCCTATAAGTGAGCTCAAAACTAATGGTACTCAGATTCCGAAACCCGTTAATATTCCATGTCCTGAAATAGGAGTGATAGCAGGCAATAAATGTAATCTATTGTTAGGGATTCTTCTACCTAATGAAAATGATGGTAGGGTTGAAGTTGATTCGACCAAACTAGAAGGAATGAAAGATTTTATTGTCAAACGGTTTGGTCACATGGAAATACACCACAAATTTGATATTGCAATTCTCATAGATAACTTCTTGCAAAACGGAACTTTTCAGGGCCAAGATGAACCTGATTCGCATGATTGTTAGAAAGCAGTGGGTATGATATAGTGAAATGCGAAAGATTAGGTTCAATGGGCTCTCAATGGAGGAAAAAATGATAACCAATAAGTTTTTTAGAGGAATTGATGACCTTACGGATGCTTTTTTCATCAGAAAGCAAGTTTTTATTGATGAACAAGGCATATCTGAGACGATAGAAAGAGATAGTTATGACCAGAGTTCTGACCACGTTGTTATTTATGAAAATAGTCAACCAATAGGGACCGGAAGATTAGTCTTCAAATATGGAGAATACTCAATTGGAAGAGTAGCAGTTCTCAAAGAGCATAGGGCTAAGAATGTTGGAGCTTTAGTGGTTAACCTATTAAAAGACAAAGCGATCCATCATGGTGCCAGTGAAGTACACGTCCATGCTCAAAAGGAAGTTGAAGGATTCTATCGGAAATTAGGATACAAGGCATATGGAGATATTTATGAAGAAGCAGGGATTGAACATATAAGCATGTCGATAAACCGGTAAATTTCCTCCTTCACTTTAAAAAAAGGGGCTAGCTAGAGAAATGAGTGTTTTATTTTGCCGGGATTGCGGCGTCGATATTTCAGGTGATCCGCTCTTTCGGCGGATTAGTTTTGCTCTGGAACATGGAGAAAAGGCTGCACTGGTCGGCCCGAATGGGGCGGGTAAAACTACCCTAATTCGAGCCTGCTTGGGAGATATACGTTTAGAAAGCGGAGAAGTGCAAATTTTTGGCTCGTACGGATATCTTCCTCAAACTCCGATTGTCGAGGATGAGGGGAACGTTTTTGAGTGTGTAATCCAAGAACGAGCGGATTTGTTACAAATGCAGGACCAACTGCGTGAATTAGAAGAAAAGATGGCACTTACACCTAGTGAGAAAGTCATGGAACAATATGCTGCTTTGACTGAGTTGTTTGAGCGGCAGGGGGGATATGCTTTAGAAGCTTTGGTCCGGAGAATCTTGTCTGGGCTTGGACTAGAGGCAGAGATAAATTCCCTAGTTACCACCTTGAGTGGGGGACAAAAGACTCGACTAGCCTTGTGTAAGCTGTTGCTTAGATCCCCTGAACTTCTGATTTTGGATGAGCCAACAAATCACTTAGATATCGCTGCTCTAGAGTGGTTAGAGGGATATTTGCGAGATTATCCGGGGGCCTTGCTCATTGTTTCTCACGATCGTTACTTTTTGGATCGTACCATCTCTCGGGTGTTTTGCCTGGAAAATGGGGGATTAAAGTCATATACTGGTAATTACTCAGAATATGAACTTCTGCGCATTATAGAAAGTAAAACAATAGGCCGTGAAGCAGAGCGGTTGGAGAAGAAAATTGCCAAACTTGAGGAGTATGTCCGGAGAAATAAGGCAGGGGTAAATTCGAAACAGGCACGCGGGCGCGAAAGTCAACTGCAGAAGCTAAAACCGATCCAGGTCACAAAGGTAGATCATGGGCTTGCTATTACGCTTCAAAGTGGGGGACGAAGTGGGGATCGTGTTCTTTTGATCGATGATCTTACCATCACCTACGGAGCCCGTACCCTCTTTCAAAAAGTTCAGTTGGATTTGAGACGGGGAGATCGGGTTGCTTTGTTGGGAAAAAATGGAGTTGGCAAGACCTCTATTCTGAAAGCGATTCTCCATCAGGCTCCTTTTAAGGGAACCATTCGCTTAGGTGCGAATGTAAAGATTGCCTACTATTCACAAGAACATGAGAATTTGGGTAGTTCGGGAACCCTAATGGACGAGATTCGGAATGTCTCGAATTTGAAGGACCCGGAAATTAGGAATTTGCTCGCACGGTATGGATTTAGGCAAGATGACGTTTTTAAGCACGTTTCTGTACTGAGCGGGGGAGAAAAGAGCCGTTTGGCTTTGTGTAAACTTTTCCTCGAGCAAGGAAACTTGTTGTTATTGGATGAACCTACTAATCATCTTGACGCTGAAACCCGTGGAGTGCTTGAAGAGGCTCTCCAAGAGTATGACGGTACCGTGCTTGTTGTTTCCCATGACCGATATTTTTTGGACAAAGTTGTTGGTAAGATCGCAGAATTAACAACAGTTGGGCTGTCACTCTATGAAGGAGATTACACCGGTTTCAAGGAATATAAACAGCAAGAAGAAACGGTCGTAGCACCGCTCGAACGAAGTTCTAAGCCTATTAACCAAGAACAGCAAGAAACTCGTAATTTAGCGCGAGAAAAAAAGCGTATGAAGCAACTGGAACTAGAAATCGAAGAGCTAGAAGAGGCGCTCCAAACCTTAGAATCAGAACTTTCCCTAGCAAATACTAATTATGAATTAGCCATGAAGCTACACGAAGAATCCGAGAAAGTTCAGAAACGCTTAGATAGTGTCTTAGAAGAATGGGTTGCAGGTAGCGATTGATTTCACCAAATAGAGTCTAAACCCATATATTATCCTGAAGTCGCAAGGTGGAGGGATACATATATGGGAGTAGCTTTACTTATGGCAGTGGCTTTAAGTTTAGATGGATTTGGTGTAGGGTTGGCCTATGGGCTACGCCGCATTCGCATACCAATGAGTTCTCTTATTGTCATTGCCCTGTGTACCGTTTTTGCAATGGGTACATCCATGCTTTTTGGCAGTTGGGTGATGTTATGGCTTAGGTTTATTCCAGCAAGTTTATTAGGGGCTGTCATTTTGCTAGCTCTGGGAGTTTTTCAACTGTCCAAGGCAATATGGAATCGTAAACGGGAAATATTCCCGGAAGCGGTTCCGGCGATGGCTGTGACACTTCAGATGCCGGTGATGGAGCCGATCTTTCGATTTCAATTTCGTTTTTTGGGATTAGTGATTCAGGTGTTAAAGACACCGGATATAGCGGATGTTGATGGCTCTGGAGGGATTAATTTCCGTGAAAGTCTGCTCCTTGGCAGTGCATTAGCTATGGATGCTTTTGCCAGCGGAATAGGAGCGGCAATGGCAGGAATGACTCTATCCGTCGTTGGGGTCGTGGCCATAACACAAATAATGATGTTACGTGGAGGCCAACAGATGGCCGGCAAAATCCCTGAAAACTGGACGGCTAAAGCGGAATTTTTACCGGGCGTTGTGTTAATCTTGATAGGACTGGGTAAATTGATCTGAGGTGAGGTATTTGTTGACTATCGGACTGACGGGTGGGATCGGAAGCGGTAAATCTACGGTTGCCCAATGGTTTAGAAAACATGGGGTTCCGGTATTAGATGCCGACAAAACGGTGCACCGTTTGTTAGAATCGGATCTGTCGATTATTTCAAAACTGATTGGAGAATTCGGGCCTGCTATCCTAGAGGAAAACGGAAAAATTAGTCGTTCTAAACTGGGTGCTCGAGTTTTTGGTAATGAGGATGCACGAAGGCGCTTAGAGCGCGTCGTACATCCTCGCGTAGTGGAATGCATGAACGATGAGCTGGCCACGCTTCGGGATACAGGGATCGAAATTTGTGTGTGGGATGTGCCTTTACTTTTTGAAGCGGGTTTCGAGCTGTTTGTCGACGAGGTTTGGGTTGTGTGGGTACCACGGAACCTGCAAATTGACCGCGTTCTTGTGCGGGACAAGCTGAGTCAGGCAGAGGTGGGAGCCCGTATCGCCGCCCAATGGTCTTTAGATGAAAAGCGTAACCGAGCGGATGTCGTAATTGATAACTCCGGAAATCTGCGTGAAACTGAATGCCAGCTTAAAGAGTTGTGGAATAAATTACTGAGAAGGCTAAGCTCCAGTGATACATAATCGCTCATGTTTAGTAGTACAGTTAGCCAATAGCTAAAATTATGATAGAAAGGAACGGGCGTAACATCCCCTTGTTTAAACGAGGAGTTTCCTGCGCCTGATGTCGGTGATGGGTAAAAATAAATCAAAGCGTTGGACGATGGTTAAAAGAATAAGCATTTTTAGCTTGCTAACCATCTTAGCGGCTTATAGTCTATTGCAAATCCCAGTCTTAGAGAAGATCATTTATCCGTATCCACACCGGACTATCATAGAAAAATATGCAGCGCAGTATGGAGTTGATCCTTTGTTTGTTGTCGCCGTGATCCGGGAGGAGAGTAAGTTCCTTCCCCAATCCGAATCACATAAAGGTGCCAAAGGGCTAATGCAGTTAATGCCTAGTACGGCACAATCAATTGCAGACAGCATTGGAGACAAGACATATCGGGACGAGGATCTAAATAATCCAGAAAAGAATATTCAATACGGAACTTGGTACCTTTCCAGTTTGCAAAAGGTATTTTCTAATAATACAATGTTAGTGATTGCGGCCTACAATGGTGGAAGAGGGCATGTGCAAGAATGGATCAAAACCGGTCAAATTGATCCGGCCAACATGCTTCAACAGGATATTCCTTTTAGGGAAACTCGGGATTATGTAGGGCGTGTCTTGAGTAGTTATCGAAAATATAGTTTACTTTATCGAGACTAACTGGTGGTTTTAAATAGTCGTGGTTTAATCATATGTAGTGAAAGGAAGAAGTCTAGTGAAAGAGGTAGATCCTGAAGAAGTATCACGGATTCTGACTCGTCTTAAAACAGTGCGTGGACATATTTCGGGAGTTGAACGAATGATGGAAGAAGAGAAGAGTTGTGAAGAAATATTACTACAGCTTGTCGCCATTCGTTCTGCTATACATAAAGTATCTGTTATTGTTGCACAACGGTATGCCAATACGTGTATAATTGAGGCAATCGACCAAGGGGAGAATCGTCAAGAGGCTCTTAACAAGGCGATTGAAACATTGATGAAACTCAATTAGTAATAATATCTATAAGCTGGGTTTTAAGTCGTCAAACTTCTCGGAGTTGACGGCTTTTTGACTATCTTGGGAATTGAGGGTCGACGTAACTGATAAAATTAAACGTATGAGGGATAAAAGACTGTTATATTATAGGGAATTTGTGGTTTGTCATTGATTTATTTCCTAACTTTGGATATACTTGATTTGAGCATATGCCCAAAAGGAGCTGATCTAATGTCAAGGCAGCGTTGTTGTGGCCTGATCGACGATGCAATAGTTTGCCAAACATTTATTCCTCTGGGACAGTCCTGTTTGCAGGAAATAATAATCCTACTAGAGGAACTTGAGGCCATTCGTCTTAAAGACAAAGTGGGTTTGGATCAAGTCGAATGTGCAGCGTCTATGGGGGTTTCCAGAGCTACGTTTCAGCGAATTTTAGGCTCAGCTAGGTCGAAAGTTGCCACTGCTTTAGTCGAAGGACGACCAATTATCATTCGAGGTGGTAACTATTTGATGAAAAATCGGGTGTTTGAGTGCGTTGGATGCGCCCATGTATGGGAGGTCGAGCCATGCGCTTTAGGAGGTAAACACGGATATGAAATCGCTTGTCCCAATTGTGGGAGCATGAAGAAGATGAAGCTAAACAATGGGACTAAGCATGCCTGTGGCAGTGGTCATAATGATGGGCATGGCAAGGGTGGATGCTGTTCATCTTGAGCGATTTAGAACAGAGGGCCTAAAATAATTATTATAGGAGGGTTCATTATGTCAAAAAAGATTGCGATTCCAACAAACGGTGAAGTTCTAGATGCTCATTTTGGACGAGCAGCGGGATTTTCAGTGTTCGAAATCGAGGGCGATCAAGCTCGTTTTATGGAATTACTAAGTTCAACAGGTCTACAGCACCAACATGCAGGACTCGCAAATATGTTTAAGAGTAAAGGAGTCGAGGTGCTCGTCTGCGGTGGAATTGGTGGGGGCATGATTAACGGCCTTAATGCTGTGGGGCTTGAAGTCGTATCGGGTGCCTCTGGAAACGTGGTTGATGTAGCAAATTTGTATGCCCAGGGTAAGATTGTGAGTACCGGATCTATCTGCGCACATGATCATGGTGATGGACATGATCACGGACATCACCACCACTAAGTTATAGTTCTAAGCATTTCTTTATCCTCTTGGAGTTCCTAGGAGCGCAAATTAAGTAATAAAGGAAGGAACGGAGACAAACTTGACAAGAGAAGAATCACGGTAGTAATATAAATTTGGCTTATTATCCCTTATAAGAGGTAAAAGCCGATGATTAGAAAGGGAGGCATTTTCTGTGAGCGAGTCGTGCCATAGCTGTTCAGCAGCAGGTTCCTGTACCACTGAAAGTTGTTCCACTGAGCCCCAAAAGACAAAGGCTCAAAAAGCAAGCCACGTTGACAAGGTCATTGCAGTCATGAGCGGCAAAGGAGGCGTCGGTAAATCCTCAGTTACTGGTATGTTGGCTGTAAGCTTAATGCGCCAGGGATATAAAGTAGGGGTTTTAGACGCTGACATAACTGGGCCAAGTATTCCTAAAATCTTCGGTGTGACAGGAAAAGCAGGTGCCAGTGAGGGAGGAATCATTGCTCCAACAAGCCGCGGTGGTATTAAAGTGATGTCGTTAAATCTTATGATAGAAAATGAAGATGATCCAGTAATTTTACGTGGACCACTCATTTCTCAGCTTGTCAACCAGTTTTGGACGGATGTAATTTGGGGTGACCTGGATTATTTATTAATTGACATGCCTCCTGGTACGGGGGATGTGCCGATTACGGTATTCCAATCGTTACCTATCAACGGAATTGTTATGGTGACAAGTCCACAGTCATTGGCTAACATGGTGGTGCGAAAAGCGATCAAAATGGTACGAAACTATAAACCGCCAATTTACGGATTGGTCGAAAATATGGCGTATGTGCAATGTCCCGATTGCTCTAAGAGGATCGAAGTTTTTGGGAAGCCCAAAGGCCAGGAAGCAGCGGATCGTAATTCTATTCCTTATTTGGGAGAGCTTCCGCTTGACCCAGCATTGGCTGAGTTATCGGATGCAGGCAAAATCGAAGATTACCAATCCTCCGGTTTTGATCAAATTGCGAAGCATTTAGCTGAACAGATCAAATCGAACGGTGATAAGAATCTGGCCTAATTGAAAAAAGTAAGATCAGGAACTGTTACAACGTACATAACATAGTCCTGATCTTATTCTTTTCCGTTTAACAATAGATTTCGTAGGGTCACCTTGCCTCTGGATTTTCTCTTAAAGCCTATCATGAAACGACAAATTAATCTTTTTTCCTAGAATATTGACGAAAAATAATTGATATTTAATAGATCATACTATATATTTAGAGGTATTAAATTATAGAGGTGGTGACCGAAATTGTATTCAGAAAAAGTTGTTGAGCATTTTGATTGTCCGCAGAATGTTGGTAGTATGCCAGACGCGGATGGGGTAGGAACTGTTGAAGACCTAAATAACGGGGGGGCTTTGACTATTTATGTCAAGGTACAGTTTCGAATTATCACAGAGATTAGTTTTTTGGCAGTGGGGTGCACTGCATCTGTTGCAGCAACAGGTAGCGTAATTAATGTTTTGGCAAAGGGCAAGAGCATTGACGAAGCAATGAAAATATCCGTGCAGGATGTCATCAATTCCTTAAAGGGCTTGCCAGAGGATAAACAGTATTGCTCTAATTTGGGAGTAGCCGTATTGCGCAAAGCCATCGGAAATTATTCTGAAAAACGGGGTATTTATAGTTCTCAAATTGACCATAACATTACGTCAAAGCCGTCCTTGAAAGTAAGAGCACATAGGCAAAAGATAGTCTAAGACTCCTTAGACTTATCAGGTGAAAATTCTTTCGATGGAGAAAATGATGTGTGATGAATAAGGAATTGTATACAATAGGCACGGTTGAATAATTATGCCCGTTTAAAGACTGGGACCTCACTAATGAGGTCCCAGTCTTTTTAAACGGTTATTTACGGCGTTCCAATTCATCCTTCAACTCTCCTATGGATTCGCGTAAGGTCGAAGTTTGGGATGCATACTTTGTGACGGTATCCAGGGAGCTATATATTTGAGTAAAACATCTTAGCAGTATTCATGAATCTACAGGTTTGTAGGATTTCCATAAAAGATGTTTGATTTTCAAAAAGATATTGACCGCTTAAATGTTTCGGTGTATTCTTAGGGTAAATATACCCCTCCCTAGGGGGGTGGGGAGCGTTAGACTAACGAATATCAATTTGTGAGGTGAGGAGAAAACGTGAAAAGAAAAAAGTTGTCTACATTAGCCTTAGTCTTTGGGGTATTCGGTGTTGTTCTTCTAGGTTCTTTTTGGCTAACGACGCCAAAAGATACCCAGGCTGCCTGTGGGGCATCAACCTCCTCCTGTAAAACCTGTCATGAGGTTCAAGGATCGGATCCCGTCTCCAAAAAGGGGGATTGGCATACCCAGCATGCCTTCGGGGATTTTTGCCAGGCTTGTCATGTTGGAGTAGCAACGGAAACGGACAAGGCTAAAGCTCATGTAGGAGTCGTCGCAAAGCCCCTTGCGCAACCGGGACAATCCTGTGCATCCTGTCACCCTGCAGATGCAGCAGCTCGGGTCGCAAAATATGGCGGAGCTGCAACAACTTCAACTTCTACAGGAACTAACCCTGCAGAACCAGGCGCCTCAGCGGCTGGAACGGCTCCCGCGACAGGGACTGGAGCAGTCACTCCGTCTCCTGCAGCAACGCAAGTTCCGCCCAGCGCAAATCCTAACTTTGACATCCTAGATTTCAACAAAAGTGGTAAATTACCCTGGCTGGCTTGGGCGATCGTCATCGCAGACATCTTGGCACTCTTGGTTTTAGCTGTCCTGCTCTGGAAATGGAAAAAAGGGTTATGGCCCTGGGCCTTCGCGCAAGGAAAGCACAAGAATGTTCCATTTAACACTCTGCCACTGGAAGTTCAAGACGTATTCACCCAATTACTAAAAGGAGACATGCACACTGTCTTGGCTCTCCAAAAAATTCTAGAACGTGAACACGGGAGTCTATTGTTGCAAGCCATCACAACGATGGATGAAAACGAACTTAAGTCTTTGGCCTTGTTAGGTGAGAAGAATGGAAAGGGGGAGAATTAACAGTGTCCTTTAATGAGAAGATGAAGGAAAAAGTATGGTCCCCTTGGGCAGCAGGAGTTCTTTTGGGACTGACTGCCATCGCTTCCTATGTTTTGGTCGACAAAACCATTGGCTCTTCAGGTGGCATTGAGAGTATTGACAGTATCCTTTTAAAAACATTTCATTTAAACTTGGCCAATTCTATGTACTTCAAATTCCAGATGCCACCGGTTGTTAGTTTTCAAATCGTACTCTTTGCAGGCATGCTGCTGGGGGCGTTCGTGTCGAGTAAATGGTCTAAGGATTTTAAGTTCAGAATGATGCCGGATCAGCAATGGACACAGAACTTTGGACCCAGTAAGCTGAAGCGTTGGGCGTTGATTTTTCTTGGTGGGATCATAATCGAGTATTCCGCGGGCATTGCCGGAGGGTGTACGAGTGGTTTAGCTATTTCAGGAACGATGCAACTATCTCCAGCTGGACTGCTCTTTATAGCAGGACTGTTCGTGTCAGGTATCATCACGACAAAGATTTTGTATGGAGGTGATTATTAATATGACAACGTATGTTGCCCCCTTAATCATTGGCTTTTTCTTCGCGTTCGCTCTTCAAAAGGCGGGTCTAGCTCACTATCATAAGATCGTCAATCAATTTCGGTTTAAGGATAATACCATCATGAAACTTATGATGACGGGGATCTCAGTGGGACTTGTGGGTCTCTATACTCTGAAAGATCTTGGTTTTATCCAACTCGACCAAGTTTCTTCCACTTATATAGTTGGAAACCTTCTTGGTGGGCTGCTTTTTGGGGTCGGTATGGCCATCGCCGGCACGTGACCGGGTACATTGATCACAGGTTGTGGTCAGGGAAATTTAGACTATTTGATTCCGGGAATTTTAGGTTTTCTCGTTGGTGGGGTTATTTTTGGGGCCACTTACCAATCGATTTTCATGAAAATATCGACCATTGGCTCCTACGGTCAAAAAACTCTGGAAGATCTTCTTAATGTCAATCATTGGCTGTTCATCTCGCTCTTTGTCCTGTGTACTATTGTGTTCTATGTGGGTTCAAAAATTATGGAGAAGTCTAAAGGCGCTTCAAAGACACAGGTCAACGACTTAAACGTGAATTAATCATTCTATCTCCCAAGGAAAGGAGGCCTCCATGTGTCCAAAGTGTATACTTGGAATCAATTGTTCAGCCGCCGTCAGTTTATTAAAGGAACTGCCGCAGGTGCAGCTCTGGGCGCTACCGCTGGCTTTGGGCTTCTAGCGCCGGGAACCAGCGTTGGTGCGAGTCAAGATTCAGCGCAGACATCAGCAACGGGTGCAAAGATGGTTACCACTATTTGCGAGCAGTGTGTATGGCGGTGTGGAGTAATAGCTAAGGTCGAAAATGGCGTAGTGAAGAAGTTGGAAGGGAATCCTGATCACCCCAATAATTTAGGAAAGCTATGCCCTCGTGGGAATGCAGGCATAGAAACAATGTATAGCCCGGATCGCATTAAATTCCCAATGATTCGGGCAGGGGCAAGAGGGAGCGGCTTGTGGCGTAGGGCTTCTTGGGATGAAGCTTTGAGCTATACGGCAGACCAAATGAAGAAAATCAAAGACAAGTACGGCGCTAAGGCTATGATGTTCAACTCTACGGATAATTTATCTCAACCGTTTTTTGAGATTCTGCTTAAAGCCTATGGAACTCCTAATTACGGCACGCAGCGAAGTTTGTGTTTTAATGCCATGACAACCGGATTTCTGTATACCTACGGTGTACCGCAACCGGGGACAGACTATAAGAATTGCAAGTATATGATTTTCACGGGCAGAAATCTGGCGGAGGGAATTTCCAATAACGAAACTCAGGAAATGATCGAAATGGTGGCTAGAGGGGTTAAGGTCGTTGTACTTGATCCACGTTTCAGCAAGACGGCGGCGAAAGCGACAGAATGGCTGCCAACGCGTCCTGGTACAGATTCGGCCTTCTTCCTTGCAATGATTAATGTCATCATAAATGAAAAATTGTACAATACAACGTTTATCAAAAAGTATACTCAGGGTTTCGAAGATCTGACCACTGAAGTGAAGGACTATACGCCTGAATGGGCGGAGCAGAAATGTGAGATCGCAGCAACGACCATTCGCAGGATCGCGCGGGAGTTTGCAGCTGCTGCTCCTGCGGCCATTGCCCATCCTAACTGGAGAACGTCTAACTTTGTGAATTCGTTCCAAACAGAACGATCCATTGCCGTGCTTAATGCCCTGATGGGCAACTGGGCACAGCCGGGCGGACTCATTCCTGACCAGGAAATCAACACTGCTAAGCTTGGAGTTCTGTCCCATCCCCCCTTCCCGATGGCTCAGGGAATGCGCCTTGATGGAGTTCCTTGGCAGTATCCCATGGTACCCTTATCCTATGGTGTCATCCAGACGATGCGGGATAATATTTTAACGGGTAAACCGTATGAGGCCAAAGGATGGTTAATTTCTAGGCAAAATCCAATCCTCTCGATCCCAGAACGACAAAAAACAATTAATGCTTTTATGAAGTTGGATTTTGTGGCAGTCATCGATATTCAAGCAAGCGACACAGCGTATTATGCGGATGTGATTTTGCCAGAATCTAGTTATCTCGAACGCTATGACGGTTTAGTACCGATTGGGAATAAAATATTTGTCCGTCAACCCGTGATAGAGCCTTTATATGATACCAAAAGTAGCTTAATGATCTATAAGGAACTGGCGGATAAGTTAGGACTGGGAGAGTTCCTGCCCTATAAGGATGAAAAGGATCTCTTAACACGGCAACTCAAACCGTTTTCAGTAAGCTTAGAGGAACTACAGCGTGCAGGGCACTATGTCGTTAAAAATCTAAAGGAAGACCATTCCAAGGACTTCGAATTTCAAACTAGCAGCGGAAAAGTGGAAATTTCCTCAAGTATAATGGCTCAGATGGGCAAGAAAGCGGTACCCACCTGGAATGAACCGCCCCGCCCAGCGTTAGATCACTATTATCTCTTGACGGGAAAAACTGCCCAGCACTCTCAGATGTTCACACAGAACAATCGCTGGCTACTGGAAGTCTTTCCTGAAAATCGGGCCTGGTTGCACACTTCAGTAGCCGCCAAGCTCGGGGTTAAGAAGGATGATCAAGTGGTGTTGGAGAGTGAAGTCGGCAAGGTGAGTATTAAAGCCTATGTAACAGAGGGTATACGTCCGGACTGTATCTTCATGGTCGGAGGGTTTGGGCACATAAGCAAAGGACTTAAATCTGCTTATAAGCTTGGAGCAAGTGATTCAGCCCTACACAAGACCATCACAGACCCGATCTCGGGAGGTTCGGCCTTGAGTGAAACCTTTGTAACAGTGAGTAAGGCGTAGGAGGAGAAAATATGGCTGTTCGCATGGGATTTGTCATCATTACCTCGCGCTGTATCGACTGCGATGCTTGCATGGTGGCTTGCCGCGCGGAAAATGACGTGCCCATTGGTAAAACGCGAAATTGGGTGAAAAGTAGCGGAGTTCAGGGGAAGTTCCCCAATGTTAAGGAAGTCTTTCGTCCTGGAAACTGTATGCATTGTGAGCATCCTCCTTGTGTCTCCGTATGTCCGACTGGGGCTTCTTATAAACGTCCAGATGGGATTGTTTTAGTCGAAGCCCGTAAATGCATTGGGTGTAAATACTGTATCACGGCTTGTCCGTATGATGCTCGCTTTGCTAATCCTGAAACGGGAAAGGCTGACAAGTGTACTTTCTGTCTACAGCGCTTGGAGCAAGGACTTCAGCCAGCGTGTGTTCAAACATGCTTAGGAAAATCCCGCCAGGCAGGCGACCTAAATGACCCGAATAGTGTCGTTTCGAAACTGATCGAAAAATATCCGACCCGTCAGTTGCTTAAACAAGTGGGAACGGGTCCAAATATATATTATATTGATGACGTGGTTCCAGAAATACCCGTGGGCAAATAACGGGCTTAGGAGGGAGTTTTCACGTGGAAATAACATGGGGCTTATTGATTGTTATTTACCTCTTCACAGCAGGAATAAGTGCAGGAGCCATGGTTACGTCCAATCTTGCCTTGCTCTATGGCGGCCAAGATTATGAGCGCGTTGGCCGTTGGGGTGCCTTTATTTCACCCTTCCCCATTTCCTTTGGTTTAGGGGTTCTTTTACTAGATCTAGGGAGTCCATTTAACTTTTATCGCTTATTCATGACGTTGCAGGTCAGGTCCCCGATGTCTTATGGAAGTTGGGCAATTCTCTTATTCTCATTATTGAGTGTTATCTATCTTTATCTCTGGCTTCCGGAAAAATTTCGGATTTTTGGGCAGAAGAAATCCTTGGAAAAATGGAAAAAGGGCTTAGCTAAAGGGATGCCTTTCTTATCAGTAGGTGTGGCATCGTATACCGGACTTCTGCTTAATGCCGCCGTACGTCCCTTATGGACTGTTCCCTTGTTGCCCGTGTTATTTTTAGTCTCTGCTTTGTCGACAGGGGTTGCGTCCGTGATTTTCTTTGCTGCTCTAAGTCCATGGCAACGTGCAAGGCACAAAGAATTGCATGTTTTGACCAAGGCTGACGCTTTGCTCATTATTCTGGAATGCTTTATACTATTAATAATGATCGTAATGGGCAGACTCAGTTCGGCTAGCGTCTCGAATGCCTTTGGAAGTCTGTTATACGGAGAGTTCGCAGTAATTTTCTGGGTTATGAGTGTCGGACTCGGGTTGTTTGTCCCCTTTTCGTTGGAGTACCTGGAATTGAAGGACAAAATTCCTGTTCGTTGGACGTTACCTGTGACTATCAGTAGCAGTTTTCTAGTTCTTTTTGGTGGATTTTTTGTACGTTATATTATAACTTACGCTGGGCAATGGAGTAGCTGGTTTTAGTTTAAGTGGTGAGGGTTTGTGAGAGGAGGCAGGGGAACAATATGCCAGAATGGACAAGACGCGCGGTGTTGCGTTTAGCGTGGGTTGGAATTGTCGCTGCTGGTGCCCTGACAATCAAGCCTCTTGCAGAGTACCTCACCAGTAATGAGGACCGCGTGCGATCTCCTTTAGTGTTCTATGACAAACCACTTGATGAAAATAGTGACTGGCAGTACACCTCCGCTTCTCGGGTGTGGGTAAAGCGGGACACATCGGGCATTATGGCCTTGGTTGCGACTTGCACTCATCTGGGCTGTGAAGTGAATTATCATCCGGAAAAGAAAGAATGGCTTTGTCCTTGTCACGGTAGCATTTATGACTCAGAGGGCAGGCCAATATCGGGACCTGCCCCTAAAGCTATGACGAGAGTGGCGGTAGAACGCAAAGCGGATGGATCTCTTATCATCAATACTTCGAAACAAGTTGGATTGGATGCATGGCTATGAAAGACAAAATTACGATAACGAGTGAGGATATCGTAACAGAATCAATCTCGGAACAAGTAACTGAACGTTACAAGAAAAACTTTGTAAACCATATTAGACCCCGTTTTGTCCCTGACGGAGTCTTATCCGTACTCTATACGTTTTGTCTAGGTGGGTTGTCTTTCCTAGCCTTTATCGTTTTGGGGGTAACGGGACTTCTGCTAATGTTTCACTATCAACCAGGAGAAAGCACTGGTTTCAACAGTATTTTAACGTTAGCTTCCGTGATTCCATACGGTGGGGTCATTCGGAATTTACACTACTGGGCTGGCCAGCTCATGGTGGTTACCGTAAATCTACATATGCTACGGGTCGTCTGGACCCATTCCTACAAGTCACCTAGGCAACTCAATTGGTTGGTCGGCGTGGGACTGCTAATTCTCATCTTGGTTTTGGATTTTACCGGATACTTACTGATCGGATCCCAAGAAAGTGGTGCGGCTGCAACCGTGGCCGTCAATATTTTGGGGTTAATCCCTGGCTTCGGTGTTGCACTGGGGCAGATTTCGCTCGGCGAACCTTCGTCATTAAGCGGAAGTACTCTAGTGGTGTATGTATGGCATTGTGTCGGTCTACCTATGATTGCGTTGATACTACAGTTCTATCATTTCTGGCGGATTCGTCGTGATGGGGGAGTTCGTCCGCTCTAAGGGGGAAACCAAATGGCCCGCTCACAAATAAGACACCTCAAGGAAAAAGAAGGGATCGCTACACTGTTTTTTCTCGTAGTTTGTATTGCTCTGGCCTTAGAATTTTCGCCTAGTGTCGGAACGAGCAATTTGGCTTCCGCCGTTACACATGCCGTTGCTCCTTGGATTTTTGGACCGTTTCAAGTTCTTTTATTGTACCTTCCTCCTTGGTTAGGCGCACTAATTGTCCCGATTCTAATCATAGCCGGACTTTTAGGGTTACCTTGGCTCGTGGATTATATCGGAACCAAGTGGGGTCAAGTGATCTTCAGCACTCTCTACGGATTTGTCCTACTCCTTCTGCTGTGGTTTATGGTCAAAGAATTGTGGTGGATTTAATATGAAAAAAACATTCTTGCTTGCAAGTCTTTTATTAATACTGATCGTGATTCTAGCACTGAACCAAGAGAACACGCCAAGTTGGACTCGTTATCAAAAAGAATATTTTACGGAGCAAATCTCAAACTTGCAAGTTCAGCTCGGTACTGTAGACGATCCAACTAAGAAAGACCAGCTTCAGCAAGAACTTGCAAGTTATCAAAAGCGTAAGCCTGAGATCATCAACATTGTTCTTCCCAATGGAAAGGTCGAGCGTTGCAAAACTTGCCACATTGGAATTGAAGAAATATCGAACTCTCATCCCAGCAATACGTTTGGGTGTGCGGTGTGCCATGGCGGAAACCCTCTCTCGCTTGACAAAACGACGACCCATGCCCAAATGTATGGGGGAGGGCATCCGGGTTCACTCGATGTCGTCTCTTTAAGCTGCGGAGGAACAGGGGCGAATGGGGTATCTTGTCACGCAGGTAATCATGAACAGGCCAAAAATGAAGCCGATCTCGTGAAGACCTCGATCATGTCCACGAAGGCAGGAGAACTCAGTGTTGTGCGAATGATGTTCGGATACGATAAATCCAAGGATATACCGGGACTCACCAAGGGGCAGGTAGGATTTCTTTATCCTAACCCGCTGCAGGGACGACCGAACGAAAAAGATTTCCGACAGAACTGCCTCAGTCAGTGTCATCAAAGCGGAGGGGTTCTTCCAACTTCTATATCGACAAAGAATCCTAACCCAGAGAGAACTCAAGGTAAGGGACAGGTCGAATCGAAGGATATACAAGGGAATGGCTGTGAGGTATGTCATGTCTTGACTAATCCTACTCATACTTACATTGGTGCCGATACGACCATAAAGTCCAGTAAGATTGGGCGAGGAATGGTCCATAGTCTAACGACTCAAATCCCTTATACCCAGTGTAATCAGTGTCATAACCAAGGGAACCATGATCCTTTAAAAATGAGTTTTGCTATTCGTACAGATATGACAGAGGTCGTTAGCGACTGGAAAGCTGGAGATATAAATTGGCTAGATCGCCTCAAAGATTACTATTTACCCGGTGAAATTTTTGCTCAGTGTGAAGTGAGTCTGGACTGCATCGATTGTCACACAAGACAAGACGTTATGGGAGATAACAAGCTCCATACCTCTCAATATGATGCGGTGCATCTGCAGTGTCAAGATTGTCATGGTACCAAGGAAGCCCTTCCCCGAACCAAGCAAATCGAGGATCCTAATGACCTAGCGTTTGAGGAGAAGATAACAAATCCGAAATTCCCAGAGTTGAAAAATGGGGATGAAATCCTGATGACGGTAAAAGGAGAGGAATTGCCCTTCAGTCGCCATCAAGGAAGCGATTGGGTACAGAGTAGCCGTGTAACAGGCAAGACCTTCAAAATACCCTTAGTCTATGGAAGCAAGTGCCAGCAATCCCTCATGCAACAGGGAGCGGATTCGTGCCATAAATGCCATAACCGAAGTGCCTTACACCCATAAATTGGGCAAGCCCTCATGAGGTCATCGAGGAGCTTATAAGGAGATACAAGAAATGAACAGACCCATTAAGGTTAAACAAATAACACGATTGTACGAGAGTTGTAACCGATGTGGTTTACCCACATTAACTTGCATTTGCAATATCGTCTCTCCTATAAACACGAAAGCAAAGTTTTTGATCCTATCAAGTGAAAGAGAGTTTTATAGAGCTTCCAGTACAGGTAGATTGCTTAAGTTGATAAATCCTGGCTCAACTGAGATTTTCCTATGGGAACGAACCAACCCATCTCCCGGACTAATGGCGAATATTCAGAAATATCGAGGAAAAGCGTATTTGTTGTTTCCGGCGGAGAGTACGGATATGGTAGCTAGATCCGTAGGTGAGGTTGAAGAAGGACCAGTTGCCTTTGTGTTAATTGATGGTACATGGAAGGAAGCTAGAAAAATAGTTCGAAAGAGCGACTATTTAAAGGATTTGCCCCTTGTTTCTCTTAAACCGGATTATGAATCTAGATTTAGTTTGCGAAGGGGCAGGGTGGAAGGCACAATTTGTACGATAGAAGCAGCAATGGAAATTTTAAAACTTACAGGCGAAATAGCACAAGAACGAATTATTGGAGAATATTTCGATTTGTTTCTAAAACATTATAAGGCGGGCACAAGTTCGCATTTGCCGAAAATAGATTGATGACTATTGCAAAGCACATGAGTTATTATAGGGGATCTAGTTTTCGCATGCGCTTTTGCTTCATGAGAAATGGAGGAATTAAATTCACGGAGGCAGAAGAGATCTGGTATTTATAACAAAAATTTTTATTGAAAATACCTTTTTAGTTTAGTCGATAAAAATGCCTAAAAGGTGGAGTGAATATGCCTGCGTTTATTTTGGAGAGAATGTGTCGGGGGTGCAAACACTGTGTCAACGCTTGCCCGGTTCAAGCGATTAGAATGGTCGCACATCTCACGGTTGTCGACCCCAATCTATGTACGGAATGCGAAGCATGTATGGAAGTATGCATACATGGCGCTATTACATTCAAATCAATAGAGGAGGAAAAAACGAATGGATGAAGATCGACAGAAGGAACTTAGCCTGCAGCTTGACGCTGTAGAAAAAAAGTTAGCAGATTTAAAGGCACGCTGGCCGTTTCATTCTGTGCAACCTAAGATGGTAGCAGAACGCGAGGACTTGGAAGAGGAACGAGACCGCTTATTAGGCATAATCAATCCAGCGTGATAGTTGAATTACTCAGTTCTGTAAAGACTAATCATGAATATAAAGAAAACGACTAAGGGGGACATTTATCTTGGATATAAAATATGAGGTAAAGACTAGTAAAACCTTTTCAACAGCCGTTGAAGATTTGAAAAAAAGCTTAAGTGAAAATAAGTTTGGGGTATTATGGGAGCTCAATTTTAAGGAAAAGTTAGAGGAAAAGGGATTAGAATTTAAGCAGAATTTTAAGGTGTTAGAGGTATGTAATCCACAACAAGCTAAAGAGGTATTGGATTGTCATATTGAAGTTGGATACTTTTTACCGTGTAAAATGGTTGTGTATGAAAAAGAAAACAGTGTTTATATGGGAATGATGCGTCCTACTTCTATGATTGGCATGTTGGGGCAAGAAGAACTACTAAATATTGCACAACAGGTAGAAATAGTGTTGAAGAAAGCTATAGATGAGGCGATCTAGCAGATATTTGCAAAAGAGGATTATTCACTTTCTTGAAAGTGAATAATCCTCTTTTTTGTCTCCCAACACTACTTGGGAAATAATAGAAATTTGAGACTTATTTCAAGATATCTTGGATGACCTCATTAATGAGGTTGGGAACAATCTCAAAGGAGTAAGCAATCTCAGCCCGCTCATGCTTTTTGTGAGCATCGAGCCCATACGGTCCGATACAGATCACGGGAACATTGATATCCCGTACATCTTGGTATTCTACATAGTGTTTTGTTCCCCATGCTGGATTATTTAAGCAAACCGCTTGGATCCCAGCTTCATCATCACTTAAGGCCACGAAACTCATGTCTGAAATATAGGGGAAGAAGTTCCGAGTAACAATGGGGTTCGGGTAGTTAGGCTGGATTTTGGCGACGGCTCCCTCTAGTGCTTCGATTAACCGTTTTTCTTGCTCGGTTTTTCCTGTGAGTTCGATTCGTGGAGAGTAGAGAGAGGAATAGAACAGGATCATTGCAGGACTTTTATCCTTCATAAATTTCCACGCTTCTTCAACCACCCTGGCAGAAAACATTCTAATATCTAAGGTGGCGTCCGTTAAAAGGTCATCAGTGAATTCTTTCATGTGTTTTGTATAAGTTTCGCCGTTTTGGTCAATTAATTGCTGATGAAATTCCTCATAAGTAAACACTCGCACATCCCAAGGGATAGGCTGATAGGTTTCCCCACTTAGTTCACAATAAGCCTTATAACGTTCTATAAAAGTCTCTAAAGCCCTCTCAAAAGCAATTTCTGCGTGGTGTTTGAGCTTATCTAGGACATCTTTTGGGCTCCATGAATAAATAAAGAAGTTATAGTAAACGTAAGCAGACAGAGCGGTTTGAACGGTATAGGAAGGTTTTAAGTCTGTTTGCTTTAGTGAGACCGGAGGAGCAGGTGTCTCACCATAGGCCTTGTCACTGAGGAACGGGTTGTAGTTAATTTCTCGAGTGAGTTCGGCAGCAAGAAAATTGGGATCAAGTCCTTCGAAACAAGAACCAACATGAGTTTCCTTCCCAGTAATGAAGAAGGAAGGCAAGAGTTTTCCGACGGTTCCTTTGTAGATATATCGATTTTTATCTCCATCATACCTGGGGGAGACAAAATCTGCGTTGATTGCCGCAATATAACGAAAACGATAGCTCTCTTTCCATTGTTTCAGTACCTTTAAAGCAGAAAGAATGCCGTGGGAGCTGTCCTCTTCATCGCACTCCGCGATGAGTAAGAGGTTCCCGGCTAAGGTCTCTGGGTGTTCTGAATAGTGTTTTAGCAAATAAATGTGACTGGCTAAGCCACCTTTCATATCCAAGACCCCGCGACCGAACAGCCATTTGTCAGAGTTTAAGTGTTGCTCAACTATAGCCGGGAGTTTTTCCGACTTATATGCAGTCTCTAATGCCTCAGGATTACACGCAACATTTTTTAACTGGGCATAGTCGTCAATTCCGACAGTATCAAGATGCCCCATTAAAATAACTGTATCGGTCGATACTTTTTTAGTCCCTTGCACAAAAGCAATCACGTTATAGCGTTCGATTTCATCGTCAACAGTGCGAGCTAACACCAAATGCTCTGGGTTGGCAACAAAATAAGGAAATGCTTCTAACATATGATGGATGCTAGTTGCCATATCCTTTTCACCAGAAGTATTAACAACGCTAGGAACCTTAACTAATTCTTTGGTAATCTTCAATACATCATCAAGACACTTTAACATATAAATAGTTCTCCTTTTTTAGCGCATTCTATCATCAAATAAGCTACTAGGTACTTGTCGTAAATCATCAGCCTTTATGTATCGACTTTTGTTGAATTCTGTTAAATTATATAATATACATACTTATAAGAGCAAATCAAGTCTTGATTTGCTCTTTATTTCAGACTATAATCGAGATGTTAGAATTCCATAAGTTTCCTCGCCTAGTTTTCAGGTGAGGTAGAGGTCGCAGCTTATAAAAGTAGTTTGCTTGAGGCTCAGCACAGCCATGGAAAGTGAACGAAAGGATACGTTGCCGAAGTTTCTATACGTTGCTGTGTATAGGGGCTGGGATTGTTTCCAAATAGGGGCAAGACTGTCACAGCCGGCATGCCAATCCGCTGTGGAGAGCTATCTTCGATGAAGGTATTAGGCGCAGGGGATGAACTGTCACCTTTTCAGGTGCTTACTTTGTGCTTAATCCTCCTTCGAACAAAAAGGGGGATTTTTATTTTTGTAAGTGTGTTTAAGGTTATGCAAGAATCAGAATAACTTGGGAGGATGAAAAGAAATGAGAAAAACTAAAATGAACGTTAAAAAAGTTGTAGCAATTGCCATAGCGGGGATGATGTTACTATCGCTGAGTGGATGTGGCTCCAAACCGCAAACAGCTAAGGAAAGCGCCTCAACACCGACCACACAAGCGCAAACCGTAAAAACCATTCAAGAAGGCTCGTTAACCTTTGCTATGACTGGACTTTACAAACCGCTAAACTATAAAAAAGACGGGGAATTAGTTGGCTTTGACGTAGAAATCGGAAACGAGGTAGCCAAAAGAATTGGATTAAAGCCCAATCCGGTGACGAATCCATGGGAAACCATTATTCAAGGCCTCAAAGGTAACAAGTATGATGCTATTATCGCAAGTATGACGGCTACTCCAGAACGTGCGCAACAAATCGACTTCTCTGATCCTTACTATATTTCTGGGGCTCAAATCTTTGTTGCGGAAGGGAACACGACTATCAAGACTAAAGACGATCTAAAAGGTAAAGTAATCGGAGTTATTCAGTCTAGCACTTGGAAAGACCTTGCGGAAAAGTACACAGACAAAATCAAGCCCTACTCCAGTGACGTTTTTGCTCTTCAGGATCTACCCTCTGGTCGAATTGATGCGGTCATTACCGATAAAATTGTAGGGATATCGGCTATCAAAGAACAAGGTTTGAAGCTCAAACCAATTGACTCTGTGCTCACTGAAGATAAAATTTGTATTGGTATTAACAAGGGTAATCCAGAACTCATGAAGAAATTAAACGACGCCATCAAAGGTATGGTAGCGGATGGTACGTATGCAAAAATTAGTGACAAATGGTTTGGCTATAACGTTTTGAAGTAATTGTCGAGTTTCCAGAGTCTTTATGCCAATCAAGTTGAAGTAACTACAGTGCGCGTTCATCGCGCACTGTATATTGAAGGGGTCGAAACGAATGAATTTCCTACACAATATCTCATCAATTTTTCAACATCATGGGATGGCGTTCATAAAGGCGACTGGTATTACGGTTTCTCTGACTGCGGTCTCATTGATTATTGCTACCTTTATCGGTTTAATCTTTGCGTTTTTTAAAATTTCTCATAATAAAGTTTTACAAAAAATTGCGGATATTTATATTGGCTTAGTTCGTGGTACTCCCTTGATTGTACAGCTAATGTTTCTATACTATGGGATTTCCAGCGTTTTGGTACTCCAGGATTTTACGGCTGGGGCACTAGCTCTAGGTATCCATTCAGGGGCCTATATCGCGGAGATTTTTAGAGGGGCCATTCAATCCATTGACAAAGGTCAACTGGAAGCGGCTCGTTCACTTGGAATGCCTTATCCTTTGGCAATGCGGCGAATTGTATTTCCCCAGGCTTTTAAAAGAGCAATTCCCTCCTTGGGGAACCAGTTTATTATAGGTCTTAAAGATTCTTCGTTGGTGGCCTATATCGCAGTAACAGAACTATATAATACCGCTTTATCTGCGCAGGGCGAAAACTACATGCCCTTTGAGACCTATTTTGTTGTGGGACTTTACTATCTAGCTCTCGTATTGATCTTTACCTTTATTCTTAATAAGATTGAGGCCCGCCTTGATACCTCAAAAGCAGGGAGGGTGACAGTGGCATGATTAAAGTGACAAAATTAGAAAAGTCGTTTGGCAGTCTTCAGGTTCTACAAGATGTTGATCTGGAAGTTAAGAATAATGAAGTGGTTGTACTCATCGGCCCTAGTGGTTCCGGTAAAAGCACACTTTTGCGTTGTCTCAACTTTTTAGAGATTCCTAATGGCGGTCAAATTAGCATAAACGGACAGCTTGTGAATCCGCATAAGACCGATCTGAATATGATTCGTGAACACATGGGCATGGTGTTTCAGCATTTTAACCTTTTTCCCCATAAAACCGTGATCGAAAACCTTATGGAAGCTCCCATCTACGTCAAGAAGAAGCATAAGGCTGAGACCCGAAAAAAGGGTTTAGAGCTTTTAGCGAAGGTTGGCCTGGCAGAAAAGGCGGAACATTATCCGGAACAATTATCAGGTGGGCAAAAGCAACGGGTTGCCATTGCCAGAGCCCTTGCCATGGAGCCGGACGTGATGCTCTTTGATGAACCAACATCCGCTTTAGATCCAGAGCTTGTCGGGGAAGTTCTTTCAGTAATGCGAGATCTGGCGAAGGACGGAATGACTATGGTTATAGTGACCCATGAAATGGGCTTTGCCAAAGAAGTCGCGGATAGAGTACTCATGCTTTCCGAAGGTAAAGTGATCGAGGAAGGGCATCCGACAGAGTTTTTTGGGAATCCCAAACATGAAAGAACCAAACGTTTTCTGAACCAGGTGTTATAAGTTTTTGTTCATAAAGGGCCCTGGCTTAAGTGGAATAAATCTACTTGAGTCAGGGCCCTTCGTTTTGATTTGGACATTGCGTTTTACTCAATTCTTTAATCCGTAGGCAAATGTGTTGTTAGAAAATAACCAGCGACACCAACGCTCCGGCGATGATGATCCACAGCGTATCGATCTTGGTAAAACGCTGTACTCCAAAGGCTGCTATAGCCATTCCATAGGTCGGCAAATCGACTAACGAGCTACCCGTCAATTTAAAGATCACAGCCCATAGTGTACCGATAAAGGCGGCAACAACTCCAGTGATAACCATTTTAAATTTATCAACCTTACGAGCACGATTGTAGAGATCTGAGATAATATTCACAAAGGTAAAGGCAGGTAGATACATATTGGCCATAGCCAAGGCTGCTCCGAAAATACCTGCAACTTTATAGCCGATAAAGGCGGAAATAACAGTCACTGGACCAGGTGTTAGTAAACTTAAGGCTAATGCGATACCGAACTCCTTATCTGTGACAAAATGGTATTGATTAACCATGGCATCTTGGATAAACGGTAACATTGCATAGCCACTTCCGAAGGTTAACCCACCGATTCCAAATAACGTATTACCCAGTTGTCGATAGGTGGGATTGATAAAGTTAATCGCAAAATTGATAATCAGTAGAACGGCAACCATCATTAACATAACCACGTATTTCTTTTTGCTGAACTCAAACTTAATGGCAGAGACAGCTCTGGGGGAAGACTTTTTGGCAACCCAAAACTTTTTATCCATGATGGCTTTCCACCTAGGAACTTTAAACGTCAGAAAGGTAAAGACTAGGCTGACGACTCCCGCAACGAAAAGGAGTGATATAATGTTGACTTTCAAAAAATACACCATGATAAATCCGCTGACAGCCAGAATCGTCAATTGAGGGGAGTTTACTCCCTTTTTCCAGAGATCTAAAATGGTGTTTAAGACCAGACCTACGACTAGCGCGCCTACTCCCTTAAATAACGAGGATACTAAAGGTATGTCGTTATAGTTTAGATAAAGGTGGGCGAGAACGACCATTAGGAGAAAACAAGGAATTACAAAAAAGATACTCGCAACTAGGGCGCCAGGAAATCCTCTGAGGAAATATCCGATGTAGGTGTTTAGATTGACGGTAGGTGCCCCGGGTAGGAGTTGTGACAGAGCTAGACCGTTCAAATATTCCTCGTCGGTCATCCAGTTTTTTTTGTCTACCAGGGCCTTTTTGGCCTCCCCAAGTGCAGCTAGACTATACGATACAAACCCGATGTGCAGAAATGTTTTAGCAATTTCCAAGAGGCTTACCAACCTGGGTTGTTCAGATGATGGGTTGATTTCGCTTGCCGGTTTGTCTTCCATGATTTAGCCCCCTAACGCACTAATATAGTTAGGATTTTTCCCGATCAGAGAAATATCTCTGGTCACCAAGACTAACGCTATACATGGTCTGGGGTTTTAAGAATCTTTGCCGAATTGAATTTAACAGGGGATCAGACCACATTCCTCCAAAATTATAGACCCTTCTGGTCCAGTCAGAAGATCGACAAACGATCGAGCTAGTTCAGGGTGTGGGCTGTTCTTAGATAAGCCAATGGCAAATTCTATAGGCTTTCCGTGAATAATGATGTAGTTACCCGGAAGCTTGCTTTCAACGGAAACAGAAGCCAGGTCATAAAAATCAGCGTGAGCAGGGTTGGAAAGGTTAATTTTTGAGGGTAGAGTTAGATAGGGAAGTCCTAGTTGTGTTGCCTGTGAGGAATACAAAAAAGCATAATCAACCTTACCCTGAAATAAAGCCTTTGCCAGATCCAAGGATTTAGGGTATGTAGAGTAAGGAATACAGGCTGTTTCCAGCGCTGAGTAGAGACCAGGTTTGTTATAAATTTTTTCAGCCAATTGCCAAACCATCAAGGTTCGATAGCCGCACGGATCGAGATGATGGTCAGAACGGGCAAAACGAATTTGAGGTTTTAGTAACAGATCGACCCAATTGTTGGGAGTGATTTCTTTACTCCCTCTTGAAAAGCGATCATAGCCAATGACAATTTGGTCAGCAGCGAAGACGAAATAAGTTTCTACCAAATCGGGTACTAGCAGTTCTGCAAAGAGTGCTTGGTCAGCTAAAGCAAGGATGTCGTAGTGTTCTCCTGATAATAACCGTTTGGCACCTTCCCTTGAACCAACCCCTTCTATCTCTAATTTCAGACTAGAGTGTTGTCTTGAAAAGTGTTCAAGACACGTTTCAACAACACGTTGCAAGGCGCCAGCATGAATAATTTTAAGAGCCTTATTCGAACCACTCATGGTTTGTTCACCCCATCTTCCGTCTTGGACAAAGACTTTTCATATTGGCAATAGGTGTGTAAGAAGTTCTCTAATTTTGTTTTTTGCTGGGCGATGTATTGTGACCATAACACTAAGGATTCCTTTCCTTGAGGGGCCAATTCGTAAAGTCGCCTACCTGGGCCTGATTCACCGACTTCCCAATGGGATTTGATTAACCCATCTTTGTCCATACGCCTTAGATTACGATAAACGGTTGCGGCATCCGCCTCTCCGCTTTTAAAATCGGCGTCATTGAGGCGTTGAATCAATTCATAACCGTGTGAAGGTTTCTGACCTAAAAGGAGAAGTAATTCCGCTTGGATAGAACGCTCGACGGGAATCGTGAGTTCGAATTTTTGGATTGTATCTTCATTCATAGTGTACACCTCAATTACTATCACTGTGCATATAGGTTTAAATTGTATATATTCTACAGCTTCAAATAATATCCGTCAACAGTTAAAATGATTTAGTCAGGGTCAGATATTACGGAATTGGATACGGAAATGAAGGTAGACTTTGCTCCGTTCACTAAGAGATACACTTCCTGCCGAGCAGCTGATATCCGGATTGAAAATGGACAACGGTTCAATTAATTCTAATAATATCTGGCTACATATGGAAAGGATTTTGTTAGCTATTATTCTTTGCTATATAGTCTGGTATTTTAACTTTATTGTGGGAACACTCTAATAAAGTAAGAGGAATTCATACCAGAGGAGGTTTTCCAAAATGTCAGAGGATCTTCAGGTTTTGAAAAAACACTATGAACTAGCAATCGTTGGATGTGGGCCAGCAGGAATGGCCGCGGCTCTTAACGCTAAAATCCGGAAACGCGATTTCATCTTATTAGGATCTGGATTTTGCAGCCCCAAGCTCTCGAAAGCCCCACAAGTCGATAATTGGCTTGGATTCCCGGAGATTGGCGGGGAAGAATTGCGTCAACGATTTTTAAATCACTTGAAAGAACAAGCGATAAATATTGTTGAATTTAAAGTTACAAATGTTTATCCCGGGCCGCCTTATACGCTCGTGGGCAAGGATCAATCCTTTGAAGCGGATGCTGTTGTTCTGGCAACAGGCGTATCCGTGAATAAACTATTTCCTGGCGAAGCAGACTTATTGGGTCGTGGAGTTGGATATTGCGCAACATGTGATGGTCCATTATACAAAAATAAACGGGTTGCAATCATTTCCTACGAACAGGCAGGAGAAGATGAGGCCAATTTTATGGCGGATATCTGTTCCAAGGTCCTTTACATTCCCTATTACAGTGATCTTAAGAGGCTTGATCCACGAATTGAGGTCTATAAAGGCAAGGTTAAGGGTATTGTGGGAGAGAGCACGGTAGAAAGGCTTGATGTAGGGGAAGAAGAATTGCCGGTGGACGGAGTGTTTATTCTGAGAGAAACCCTTCCTGCTGAACAGCTTATATCCGGCTTGGAAATGGAAGAGGGGGCAATCAGGGTCAATCATAAACTTGAGACAAATTTGCCTGGTCTATTTGCTGCAGGAGACTGCACAGGGCAACCCTTTCAGCTCATTAAAGCGGCGGGAGAAGGCGGAACAGCCGCGCTGCAAGCCGTAAAGTATTTAGATAACTTGAAATCACCCGATCCTAAAGTTCCTATTCTCTAGGCAAGGAATTTTTCAGAGCAGAAAGGGTAGGATTTCTCCTACCCTTACCCAATATTATTGAGACACAAACGTAATATTCCTAATCGGAATACGAACCACCGGGCGAAGTCCATCAATAGGAGTACCAACATTGGAAAACAGTTGCGCATTAGTTAATAATGCTACGCCATCTTGTAATCCTCCAAAGTTCCCAACCCAGAAACCAGAGTCCATTCCAACAGCCAAACGCGCTCCAATAGGGTAAGCGTCAAATAATGCTATCTTCGCAGGCCTACAAGGTACTCCTATAGGTGAAAACGGTGTTCCAAAAAGCATATGGTTGATCCCCTTTCTGTTTATTAGCCATAAATGGCAATAAGATTAGAAAACTTAGGGATTTACCAATTAGGATTATTACTAATATCAGCATATGAGAGCGAGTCCTATAATGTTACAAGCTGTATTTTCGTCCATCTATTTCGGATTGATGTCGGTGTTACAAACAGAGGCCTGCTACACTACAATGGTTAGAATTAGTTGGGAAAGCTTTATTTCAATTATGATTGTTAAGAGACACATGTGTGCTGAAAAATAGTAAGCAGTTGCTCTTAAGCTGCACATTTTTAGGACAAGAATCATATGATGAAATTAGAAAGAGAGATAACCCCGGTACTGTTTAGAAGTCAAGACAAAGTCCGCTCTATCTTCTAGGCCACTTGATTGGCCAAAATTTAAGAAAAGGGGTTGTCTAATATGGGGTTTGGAGTACCTTTTTCACCAGTTTCGCCTATCGTAGGACTTTTTGACACTTATCCAATTGGTGCTACACTTCGGATAGGTATGGATGCTGGCTTCTGGATTGGCCAATTTGGAGGAATTCAAGATGGTGTCGCACTTTTAACCAATGCACAACTTCACTCTAATATTGGTACCCCAATTGATGGATTTCGACCTGTCGTGCGTATTCCTATCCGCTCAATCACTTTCGTCAGCCAATAATCATTAACAAAAAGGCCGTAACGAAACTTTAGTTGAAGTGGACCTATATCCCAGACATCACAATAAAGTGCCCTCCCATGGTAAAATACAAATCATCTACTATGGGAGGGCATTTTTATGGGCAAAAAAGTGAACAACAAAAGTATATCCTCCAGAAATTAAACTAGAAGTCATTCGGCTTCATTTGGAGGCCGGTCTCAGTTATGAATCACTCATGGAGTGGCTTGGGACTTACTAAGGGTCAATATCGAGAACGATCGTTTGAGCTTTTATATCATGTTGCTCCATAACGTTTTACATATCCCGAATAATGCTACTTTTGAGTTCTCTGGAATAAAGGCTATCTGCGTAGGGCCAGAGTCACTGATTGTACCTATAGGGTCTATAGTTTTTGAGAAAGAACACACAGTGCCCGACACAAACCTACAATATATGATTCAGCTTCTTCGAAGGTTTCGAAACACCCCAAAGGTTGATCGTAATGTTTATCGACCCAGGCAAGAAATTCATTTCCTGTCGGAGAGATAATCCATAACTCACCATATATACTCAAGACAATCGTGCTAAGGTCAATCATTTCTTCAAAAGTGGTGTACCCATGGTGACTTGCAAACTGGTCATTTGTCATATCAGATCCTCCATTTCTCCCAGGTAAGTACTAAAAACACTATGTAAACAACCCGTTGGCAAGCTTGGCGCTTTATTGTCTGCTTTCGCCTACGCAAATTCCGCTAACTTGCCCTCTTGAAATAGTTGTTTTTGTAGCGAAATCATAGATCTCAGATAATGCACATGGACAGACGTTGCTGTTGTCAGGAATAAAGCAAATTCCTAAACATATTATAAGAAGGGATACATTAATCAATTATCTACCAAATAATTAATTTTTGTTGGTTTACTCTATGATAGTTCAATGATATTGTTGTCATATAGATAGGGAACGGAGGGGGAAAATGAAAGAGAATTCATTAAGATCGGTCTTAATCGTCGTCATGATTACCTCATTCTTAGCACCGTTTACGGGGAATGCGATTAATATAGCCATTCCGGCGATAGCGGGTGAATTTCATAGTACCCCAGTCATGCTAAATATGGTTGTAGCGAGTTACATTATTGCTTCGGCAGCCTTTTTACTCCCGTTCGGTCGACTTGGCGATATTGTCGGAAGAAGAAAAGTTTTTGTCGTAGGTATGTTCTTGTTCAGCATAACCTCGTTTCTTTGTGCTATAGCTTTTTCTCTCCAATCGTTGATCCTATTTAGGGTCTTGCAAGGAGTAGCCAGTTCTATGATCTTTGGAACGTCGATGGCCATCTTGATTTCCTTTGTTCCTCCCCAAGAGAGAGGTAAGGTTATTGGTTTGACTGTTTCCACGACGTATTTAGGGCTTTCGCTTGGACCCGTACTGGGCGGATTCATTACGGCTTATTTAAGCTGGAGAGTAATTTTCTGCCTTAACTGTTTTATCGGCTTGTTTGTGGCGGTTTTCACGTTACTCAAAGTCCGGGAAGATTCGAGTGGAACACAAGAGGAAACGTTTGATTTAATCGGTAGTATACTTTGCGTAGCAGGAATTGTTTCAATTTTGTATGGAGTATCCACTATTTCTACCGTACCCCTCGCACGGTTTATATTGCTTGCAGGTCTTGTGTTATTTGTTGTGTTTATTCGTTATGAAATGACCCTGAAATTTCCTTTAATTAAGATCGAAATGTTTACGCGTAACATACCGTTTGCCTTTTCGAATTTAGCGGCATTGGTCAATTATGCGGCTACTTTTGCATCAACTTTCATGATGTCTCTATATTTGCAGACCGTCATGGGGTTTAGCCCCGAAAAAGCAGGTCTGATTCTTTTAGCTCAGCCTATCGTTATGGCAATCCTATCTCCCTATGCGGGAAAACTTTCGGATCGTATGCAACCACGCATCGTTGCTTCATGGGGCATGGGAATAACGACGATTGGACTATTTTTCTTCATCTTTTTAAGTGATCACAGTCCAGTTGTGCTCATTATTGCTAATTTAATGATGATAGGCGTTGGATTTGCCTTGTTTTCTTCCCCGAATACCAAAGCGGTCATGAGTTCAGTGAGTAAGAGCTTTTATGGGGTCGCTTCATCGACGCTTGGTACGATGAGGCTTGTAGGGCAGGCGATAAGTATGACGATCGTCACTTTAATTACATCGCTTTTCATGAAAAACTTGAACATCGGATCTGCCGATTACGCCACTCAGTACCTTAAAAGTTCAAAGATTGCCTTCCTAGTATTTACTGTAATTTGTTGTGCAGGGATCATCGCCTCGCTCGCACGAGGAAGTATGGAATCTTCGAATAACAACCTGTAGCTTATTCCAAACGACTTATCACAAGACATAAAATGCAGTCCACTTCTATGGAGGTGGACTGCATTTTATGTTAACCAAAAGGGTCTACAGTGAATAGAATGTTTGGGAAGGTGACCAACGAAACGTCAAAAAAAACAACCTTCCAATTCGACTGATGAATACTTATTTACAGGGAGTGAAGCCGATGACCTCGCGTTTTGAAAAACTCATCCAGGAAGCATCCTTTCCACCCTTAGTAGCCCGTTATTTTTCCCAAAGGGTCTCTCCAGATTTGATGTCTTCGTCACGAATTGCGAAGTTTCAAGAGGAAGCGATCAAAGAAGTCATAAGTAGGGCCTATGAAAATTCGCCATTTTATCAGAGGAAGATGACTGAGGCAAATGTAAAACCCGCGAACATACAGAGTCTTGTTGATTTAGAGAAGATGCCTTTTACTACTAAGGAAGATTTGCGCCAAGATCCTTGGGCACGTCTAGCCTGCGACAAAAAAGAGATTAGTCTCATTCACGTTTCCTCAGGGACGACTGGTGGTAAAGAGATCTACACACCCCATACTTGGAAGGAATACTATCTTAATCATTCCATTATTTACCCTAGGCTTACTCCAGTCAAACGTAACGATCTATGTTTCGTGGCATTACCTTATGAAATGAGCCAGTCTGGACTCAATTTTCATAACATGTTTCTCATGGGCCATCAAGCAACGTCAGTAGCAGTTGGAAAAGGCGGGGCTTACTCAACTCCTGAGAAGACGATTCGGTTAATGCGCAGATTGAAACCGACGTTTATCGCCACTTCTCCTTCTTATGCTATGAATCTTGCCGAAGCGGCAGCTGAAGCCTCGTTTGATCCCACAAGTCTTTCTTTGAAGAAAATGTGGGTCGTTGGAGAAGGTTGTTCTGGGGCTTTCCGCAAACGACTGGAAAAAATTTGGGGGACAACCGTCAATAGTAATTACGGTGCCACAGAATGTGGTTTTATTGGCAGGGAATGTGACGCCCACAACGGCCAGCACATTACCCAGGCCCATGTCTTAGTAGAAATTGTGGATCCCCAAACGGGAAAAGTCTTGAAACCGGGAGAAATTGGTGAAATCGTAGTAACCAGCATGTTGCGCTTTGACACGCCTCTGATCCGTTATCGTACGGATGATTTGGGTTACCTCGATTACAAACCCTGTCGCTGTGGAGTTCGTTTACCACGGTTACACCTCAAGGGGAGGGCGACTGACCATATAGTTCTCCAGGGAAAGGGCTATTCTCCATACGCTCTAGAAGAATTCTTGATGCGGCTACCTGAAGTAGGGAATTGGTATCAATTTGTGATTAAGCATGGTGACAATGAGAAGCTCACCATTCGCACGGAACCTGCAACGGGTGTAGAGGGTACCCCGGAGTTGGCCCAAAAACTTTCGAATAAGCTAGAAGTCAGTATTGGTGTTCCCTGTGATTTACAATTTGTCGGTAAACTGCCGCGACCGGGGATCAAAGCCATCCGGGTGGTTTATGAATAAGAGAGACGGAGTGAGATCAATGAAATTTCGCTTTGAAAAGCATCTAAAAAATTATGTTCAAGAGCCCTTGCTAAGTCGTTTCAGCAATCTTACCGAGGAAGAAACGACCTTAACGAAGTTGGCCGAATTTCAAAAGGAGGCCCTGTTGGCAAATATCGCCCATGCAATGAAAAATCCGTTTTATCAAAAAAAGATTAAGCAGGCAGGGATCAAACCCCAGGCTCTTAAAAATCTGGAGGATCTGGCCAAGTTTCCGTTGACCACCAAGGAGGAACTGCGCGAAGATCCCTGGCAACTTCTTGCGACGGACAAACAAGATATCAGTCTTATACAAGTTTCCACCGGAACCACGGGTGGGGAAGAGATTTACATGATGCAGTCGTGGAGGGATCTCTACCTCAACGAATTCTCCGCTGGATACCCACATCTACTCAAACTGACTCCAGGAGATATTTGTATTAATGCACTTCCCTATGAGATGAGTTCTTCAGGACTAGCATTTCACAAAGTTTTCATGGAGATTTCTGGGGTAACGGTGGTCCCAGTCGGTAAAGGTGGAGCTTATTCGACGCCAGAAAAAACCATTAAAATCATGCGAGACTTAAATGCAACGGTGCTCATGACGACCCCTTCCTATGCGATTACTCTAGCCGAGGCTGCCGCTGAAATGTCGTTTGATCTGACCAGTCTGCCTTTAAAAAAGATTTGGTTAACAGGGGAAGGCTGTTCTCCGGCTTTTCGTGAACGAGTGGAGAAGATTTGGGGAACGATTGCAAATTTCTATTATGGGTCGTTGGAATGCATGGGACTTGGGATCGAGTGTGACGCCCATGCGGGTTACCACATTCCCATGGGACATGTGATCGTGGAGATCATCGATCCCAAAACAGGCAATGTTCTTGAACCTGGAGAAATAGGTGAGGTGGTGGCCACTCCATTGCTTCGTTTTGATACCCCTTTACTACGCTATAGAACTCAGGATCTAGGATATATTGACACTGACCCTTGTAGTTGCGGTTCCGATTTTCCTCGGTTTTTTATGCGGGGGCGGTTGGTTGACCAGATCACCGTCCAAGGGATCAACTTTTCTCCGTTCTATCTGGAGGAGTTCTTAATGAGGCTGGAGGAAGTTGGAAACTGGTATCAGTTTGTAGTTCAGCCGGAGGACAACGAGCGGTTGAAAATCCGCACTGAACTTGCGGCTGGGATCGAGGCTACCCCTGAGCTTGCCGAAAAATTAGCAAGTAAAATGGAATTTTCCCTTGGAATTCCCTGCGAATTCGAGTTTGTAACGAAACTGCATCGGGTCGGTTCTAAGGCTATTCGTGTGGTTCGTGAATAGGAGGATATAACCATGATTATCGATGCCCATGCCCATCTGTCAGACACAACCTATGGTAATCCCGATCTGTATTTTCAGCAACTAAAGGATGCAGGTATTGAACGGGGGATTGTCGTGCCCGGCGGAATGATGGACGTTCGGAAAATGACCGACTATATTACGGGGCGCGCTAAACCGGAAAACTTGATTCCCAACAACACGTTTGTCGCCCAAGCCTGTACGAACCATCGGGCAATGCTAAATGGATATGCCTGTATTGATCCGCACGAGGGAAACCCTGTTGGTAAATTGGAGAAATATTTCAAAGAGGGCTTTCGTGGCTTGAAACTCTCTCCCATGACACATCAGTTTTCGTTTGCAAGCAAGGCTTTGGCAGAACTTGCGTCATGTTGTGGTGAACACGGTTTTCCAGTGTATTCGCACGTCGTTTTTAACCCAGGCTCTTGTACCGCTAAGTTTGTCAAATTGGCGAAGCAATTTCCTAGAACAAACTTTATTCTAGGACATATGGGGTTTGGACCTGCAGATACAGAAGGTTTGGAGGCAGCTACCGACTTGGCTAATTTTTACTTAGAAACGTCCAGTGGTAGTTTTTTGCATATCAAAGAAGCTGTGGCCAAAGCAGGGGCTGAGAAAGTGATTTTTGGATCTGAATTTCCCCTTTCCCACCCTAAAGTCGAGTTGACCAAAATCCTTTTACTCAACCTAAAAGGTGCAGAACTAGACAAAGTTCTCGGAGGCAATATTCAACAACTGCTAGGACTAAAACCTATTGCTTAAGCAACGAGAGGAGCTATATCCATGGTACGAAAAGTGTTGTTCTCTTTCTCGATGGTGATATTGGTGATTTCCCTGGTGATAGGACCCATTGGCTGTAGCTCTAACCCGGTTGCAACCGCACCCAAAGCACCTCTTGATAAAGTGGTGTTCAACCTACAATGGTTGCCGGAAGACCCAGCCTGTTGGGTGGCCCTAGATAAAGGATTTTGGACAGAGCAGAACCTTGATGTCAAGATTATCAGAGGGTACGGTTCGGGCGATACCGTGACAAAAATTGCCTCAAAACAAGCAGATTTTGGGGTCGCAGACATTGGCAATCTTATCTTGGCAAGAGCTAAGGAAGATATCAAAGTTAAAGCTGTAAGTAACTTTAAGAATTCGTACGGTGGGCTTGTTATTTACAGGGAATCGCTCGGGATCAACCAACCTAAGGATCTGGAAGGAAAAACGATGATTGGTTCCGCAAGTTCATCCATTACGACGTTCTTCCCGGCATTTGCCAAAGCGACCGGGGTTGATCCCAGCAAAGTTAAGTGGACCCTCTTAGATCCAGCACTCCATATTTCGGCCTTTGTTCAGGGCCAGGCGGACACATTGACAACTATGTTCAAGTACGTTCCAAAGGTAGAAAAGCTGATGGGAAAACCAGTACGGTACTTCTCGTACAGCGAAGATGGGCACCTAGATCGCTATGGTGAAGTAATCATTGCCAATGAGGATCTGATTGCTCAGAATCCCGATCTGGTACGTCGGTTCGTTGCTGGATTTCTGAAAGGGCTTCAATATAGCCTGGAGAATCCTTTGGAGGTTGGACAGATTATGAAGAAATATTCGCCTGAGACGGATCCCAATCTGGCTGTAAAGATGTGGCAATCGGAATTGGATCACAACGTCATTATTGGTGAAGAATCCAACTCTAAGGGGCTCGGCTGGATGGAGAGGGATAGGATGGTGAAAACGATTCAGCTAGTTATGGACGCCTATGAACTGAAACAACAGGTTCCAGCAGAAAAGATCTTCACGACGGAGTTCTTGCCCAAGGAGCCAGTTTACCCACCCAAGAGGTAAACCCTTGAAGAGAGAAAGATTAACTGGATAGGGGGGGATGTCCTTGACCGCGCTACTTTCTTTAGAAAATGTTGAGAAGACCTATTGGTATAACCCTGATGAGAGTATGGCAGCCCTCCAGGGAATTAATCTTGAAGTCCAGGATGGAGAATTTATCGCGATCGTTGGACCAAGCGGTTGTGGAAAGACGACATTGCTTAAATTAGTGTCTGGGTTGATAAGCCATACGAAGGGGAGCATCGACATCGATGGCATGCCACTGCAAAAATCGCACCGTCAGCTGCTGGGAATGGTGTTTCAGCAGCCGGCGCTGCTCCCGTGGCGCAAAGTAATCGACAATGTACTCTTACCCTGTGAGATACGGGGGCAGGACCTCAAAAAGGCTCGCCCTAAGGCTATTGAATTACTGGAGCTGGTGGGACTGAAAGATTTCGTGAATCGTAAACCTAATGAGCTTTCCTACGGTATGCAGCAGCGTGTTTCTATATGCCGTGCGCTCGTCTACGATCCCAAGATTTTGCTAATGGATGAACCCTTTGCGTCTCTTGATGCTATTACTCGGTTTGAACTCAGCCAGTTATTGCTTGATATCTGGAGTATAAAAAAAATCACGGTGTTGTTCGTGACTCATAACATTCAAGAAGCGGTCTATCTTGCAGATCGGGTTGTCGTGATGACGCCGAGACCGGGAAAGATTGCTGCCATCATCGAGGTGCCCTTGCCCAGGCCCAGAAAGGAAGAACATCTTTATGAACATGACTTTAGTTCGTGTGCCAAAAACATTCACCAACTCCTGGGCTCGAACGCACTGTGAAAGGAGTCGAACCGATGAATAGTCGTTGGAAACGGCTTTACAGCAGTGAACTCTTCATGACGCTGATGAGCTTAGGGATTGTGGTCGCAGCCTGGGAACTGCTGGTGGATTTTTTCAAGGTACCCAAGTGGCTCTTGCCCGGCCCCAGCGCAATTCTCGTAGAGATGTATGCATCTAAAGGGTATCTTTGGAATCATACCCTCGTCACCATAAAAGAAGTTTTTGTGGGATTTGCCCTTGCAGTGCTAGTGGGAATATTGCTAGGAATTATCATTGCCTATTCTCCAATTTTAGAAAAAACACTCTATAAACTATTAGTTGCCACTCAATCAATTCCTAAGGTCGCGATTGCTCCTCTACTAGTACTCTGGCTGGGCTTGGGTTTGCTGACAAAGGTGACCATGGTATTTCTGATGTGCTTTTTTCCCATCATGGTGAGCATGGTTTCTGGGCTTCAGTCGACACATCGCGAGTTGCTGGAGTTGGCTGATGTGCTAGGGGCGAACTGGGTGCAATCTTTCCTCAAAATTCGGTTTCCCGCGGCCTTACCCTATTTGTTTAATGGCCTGAAAGTATCGGTCAGCTTGGCTGTTGTAGGAGCGGTGATCAGCGAGTTCATCAATGCTGATAAGGGGCTTGGTTATTCTTTGTTAATTTCAACGTCACAAATGAACGGCCCCTTGGCTTTTTCTGTCTTGACAATCCTTGCGGCGCTAGGAATTGGCCTCTTTTCAATCGTGGCCAGGTTGGAGAAGATGATTTGCCCGTGGGCGAAGTAAACTCGAAAGAGCACACTCTATCGCGCAGGGGAATAAATTGGTGAAGGTACTCTAGTTGCTAATGCCTGAAAGGAGGGGAGAATTTAATGCCGGAAAACAAGAACCCAGATGCTGTCTCTAAAAAGGGTCATTCCCGGTTAAAATTTTGGACCCATAGTAACAAATCTTCCTCGGATTTAATCATTCAACCGATGAATGATGCGAAACCGTCCGAAAAAGAGAAGCCTCAATTCAAGCGGATTCAAGCGCAGGAACCAGGAGATAAAAAGTTTGCTAGGGGAACAAACGACCAAGTCGTTAAGAAGATCAGCTTTCAGAAAAATCAAATGCATCCTCCTGATTCTTCAAAGACGACTATAACACAGCCCCAGTGGATAAGACCTCGTTCGCTGGGAAGCACACAGGTTGCAAACCAACCGATCAATTTACCGTTCAAAGATTCTCTCAAAATAATGAAGGAAGTGATCATTAAAATCAAAAACTCATCGCATGAACCCAATGAAAAGGTTGAACGTAAAATCGAGATAAGTGTCCCAGAAGAGGTTACCAAAGAGCGCGATCCGATTTCGGTCGAAGAACCTGAACTAATTCAAGAGATCATTGTGAGCGAATCAGACGATGCTCATGATGAAATTAATGGAATTAACGAGATTGAGCTAGATCAAACAGACCTCGAAGAAGACGCCAATACTGAAAAGCTTATGGATGTTACAGAAATTAGGGAACAGAGCGGAGAAGCAAATGCTGACCTCTACACCGAAGCCGTTAATTTATACAGATTTGGGTTGGCTGGCGACAAAGAAGCGGCAGCACGGGCCTACGATCTACTGAAAATCGTCCATCAGAAAGATCCAGAAAATCATCTGGCCGAAGCATACCTTGGTAGTGCCACCTCCCTATTAGGACGAGATGTCGCGGATTCGAACGAACGGTTCAAATACGCTATACAGGGTCTCAAAATTCTCGATAAAGTGGTTGCTCTCGAACCCGAAAATATTGAAATTCGTGGATTGCGTGCCTTTTTATGTTGTAAGCTCCCCGAGCAGTATTTTCATCGCAACGAAACAGCGATTGAAGATTTTGCTTATTTAGTTTCAAGATATGAAGAGGATGACTGCTTGTTCACAAAAGATTTCTTCTGCCAATTATTGTTCGAGTTAGGATTGGCCTATAACCGCTTGAGCAGGAAAAAAGAATCAGAATCAACCTGCCGCAAACTATTGTCGTTGACAGATGACCCCAGATATGAAGCACTCATTAAGCAAGAAGGCATACTCATTTCTGAAAAAGCGAATGGGAAAAAGCAATTAGAACGAGGATTTGCTGTAAAAGGTGAATGGAACAAAGCTAAGTATGACGAGAAATTACAAGAGGCCATATCTCTGCATCATCGTGCTTTGTTTAACAGCAAGCCAACAATCGAAAAGGCGTTTGAAATTTTTAAGCAGGCCCATAAGAGGAACCCACAGGATCCCTTGATTAGGGCCTATTATGCTGATTGCCTTGCCATTATGGGACTGAATTCTTCCGATACGGCGGTAATGTTCCGTCATACGACTTATGCAATCAAAAATCTTGATCAGGCCGTCAATGAGAGTCCAGATAACCTTACTATTCGGTTCTTAAGAGGTTATAACAGCTACAGAATCCCAGAAGCATTTTTTAAGCGTACGCTAACTGCCATTCGTGATTTCGACTATCTAATTCAAAGGTATGAACAAGATCCATCAAGTTTTGATGAAGAAACTTATTGGCAATTGCTTTGTGATTTAGGCCATTCTTATGAGCGACTTGAGCTGAAAGAAGAAGCAAAGGTGGCCTGGATCAAACTCTCTCAATTCGGTGATTCGAAGTTTAAAACCTTAGTGGATGAAATCCTAAAGGAAGGTTCAGATTTGGGTTTAGCGCAAATTGGACCAAATTCAAGTTTTGATGAACTACTCAAGGAAGGGCAAAGGTTATATGATTTTGCCATTGCAGGGAACAAACAGGTTGGTCTAAAGGCCCAAGAACTATTGCAAAGGGCTTGCTTCGCAGATCCCTTGAGCGCTCTTGCTGAAGGTTATTATGGCAGCAGTTTGGCGGTAACTGGGCGTAATTCAACAAATCCCCAGGAGATGTTCCAGGGCTTTTTTAAAGGACTTAATCATTTGAAAAAGGCCGTGGCACGAGACCCAAATAACCCACAATTGCACCTTTTACTGGCAGACTTATTCCATAATCTTTCTCCGAGCTTCTTTCCTTCAGGTGATAAAGCGATCAAGGAATTTAAATTCCTGAAAATGGCGTATGAAAAGGACAACAGTATTTTTCCCGAAGAAGTGTATTTTCAAGTCTTATATGATCTAGGGGTGTGTTATCAGAGTGCAGGAGAACCTGAGAAAGCCCAAAAGGTATGGTTTAAGCTTTCTAAGATAACTGCGGATCCAAAATTTGAAGTGCTGAGTGACCTTGAAAAGGAAGGGGATACGGAAATGAACGCGATTGATAAGGTTCGGGAAAAGTATAAGGAAATCGCTGAGGAACTCGCTAGTGAAAAGTCTCAAAAAAGGTCAGGGCGTAAGGAAAAACGGTCCAAGGAAAAATCAAAGCGAGGGTCCGAAGACCGGGTTAAGGAATTGAGTAAGCAAGAGACCGAGAAACTCCATAAAAAATCCAAGCGAAAAGATCGTAAAAATGTTAGCGAAAAGGCCAAGGAAATGCCTGTGGAAAGAAAAAGACGCCGGGAGAAAGAAAAGACAAAGGATAATCCGTCTGAGGAGAAGCCCGTCCGCAAGGAAAAGAAACGTGATCGGAAGAAGGCAATTGAGAAAGTCCAGGAAATATTAGCAGAAACAAGTAGTCGAAGGGACAAGAAACGGCCTAAGGACGAAAAACCAGGGGAAAAGCCAAGTCGCAAGGAACGAAGGAGGAGCCGGGAAAAGGCCGTTGAGAAAGCCAATGAAACGCCGGTAGGAAAAACTAAACGCAGGGATAAGAAGAAACGGACTCAAGAGGAGCAGCCTGAGGTAAAACCCAGCCGTAAGGAGAAGAAAAGAAATCGAGAAAATGTAATCGAAAGGCTCAAGGAGATGGTGATAAAGAAGGATAAAGAGGCTAAGAAATCACCGACAGAACTGGCGATTGAAACGTCCCACGAGGAACAGGATCAATAATCCCCTTTCTTGTATAAATGAATCGGGTCAAGATCAAAAAAGCACCCTCCACTACAGGCTTCGAGGAGGGTGCTTTTTCTATGAATCAAGAAAACGAAGGCCAGCACCTAGTCCTCAGACACCGGTGTTGGCCTTCGTTGTATTAATGCCTTAGAAAAGCCTTTAGTAAATCTTTAGAGTGATCAATAAAACCCCTGCCCTAAGGGGCAGGGGTTTGGTGTTTAGGTACTAGTCTTCCTTCGCTGATGAGCGATATGATCCACTATAGCTAGCTCGTTTGCTGTATTCGTCTCCACGGGTGGTTCCTTCCAATCCGAATTCACTCATAAGAGCTTCCAGTTTCTCTTTTAGCGCTACGGCCTGTTTGGGATCATCGGGGCCTGAGTTGATAGTAAACATTACACGCATCTTAAGATCCCCTCCTTTCAACCTATTTAACATTCACTGTGGCACTTTGGGGTCGAATTTCTCTATATGGTATGCAAGTGGAATCTAAAAGGTTCTAGGGGAGTTTACATTCATTTTGATTTATCTAAACACATTTAAACAATTGCGAGAATAAATTGTTGGTAGATCATTGGCGACCCTAATGTAAGGAGGATCCACAGGTTTGTGAATTTGAAAAGAAGGAGATGCGTTATGAGAAAAAAGACCTATTTAGCTCGGGTGAGTCTTCTATTACTATCGATCATCTTGATCGTTTCTGGAATTGGATGTGGCTCACAAGTTGAGAAAAACAGTCAAGAGCCGATAAAAGTGGGGCTTCTCGTGCCCTATACAGGAGTCTTTACCAGCAACGGAGTGGATATCACCCGTGGAGTTGAATTGTACTTAAATGAAGTAGGCGGGAAGGCAGCAGGTCGTGACATCAAACTGGTTAAGGAAGACTCGGAGATGAACGGGCAAGTTGGCTTGCAAAAAACCCGGCGCCTGGTTGAAAGCGAAAAGATTCAAGTACTTACGGGTGTTGTCAGTAGTACCGTTGCTTATGCAATCCGGGATTATGTCGTCGAAAATAAGGTCCCTTTTATTATCGCAAATGCTGGAGCTTGTGACTTAACAAGAGAAAAAGCAAGCGAATATATCTTCAGAGTTTCCTTCTCTAATGGCCAGTATGAATACCCTATGGGGCAATATGTCTATAACAAGCTAAAAATTCGTAAAGTCGTAGTCATGGCCCCAGATTATGCAGCAGGTCATGAAAAGGCTGATGGGTTCATGGCAGGCTTTAAAGCAGAAGGTGGCCAGGTCGTTCAGGAGATTTATCCGAAACTCGGCACGACGGATTACAGCCCTTACTTAACCCAAATAAAAGAGGCCGATGCAGTTTGGGTTCATTTTTCAGCAGCCGATTCCATCAAGTTTGTTAAACAATACGATGAGTATGGACTGAAGAAGAAACTTCCCCTACTAAGTACTGGAGACCTCGTAGATGAATCGTCTCTATTAGGCCAAGGGGATTCAGCGATTGGGATCATCAGTGCCCTTCACTACAGTGCCGCATTAACAAATCCAGAGAATGAAAAGTTTGTCAAAGATTACACAGCTAAATACGCGGAAGGTCCTAACATGTTTGCTGAACAGGGCTATGTGGCTGCCAAAGTCATCGTAAAGGGTATAGAAGCTACAGGTGGGAAGGTAACAGATACCAAGCAGTTGTTAGATTCCATTAGAAAGGTGCAATTTGACGCTCCTCGGGGCCCCTTCAAGTTTGATCCTAAAACTCAAAACGTGATCTTTAACACCTACATTCGGAAGACTGAGAAAATCAATGGCAAACTCGTTAATACAGTCATTGAAACCATACCCGATGTGTCAGACAGGTGGATGGCAGGCAAATAGTTCGACAAACACAGTTTGTCTTCACCAAGGGAGGGAAAGTTTTGGAACTATCCGAGATTGTGATCCAGACCCTTAATGGAATTTCATACGGGCTTTTACTTTTCTTATTAGCTGCCGGTCTTTCCCTCATTTTTGGTTTAATGGGTATCATTAACCTTGCGCATGGTTCCTATTACACGCTGGGGGCATATGTTGGATTGGTAATTATCCAGAAAACAGGGAGCTTTTTCTTCGGATTGTTGGGTTCGGCTGTGATTTTAGCTCTCTTAGGGATCGCTATGGAACGGCTCTTTTTCCGTAAGCTGTACAAACGGGAATTGGACCAAGTGCTTTTAACCTTTGGTTTTGCCTATCTGCTGATGGACATAGCGAAATGGATTTGGGGAGGGGTACCTCGGTCCCTCCCTAAACCTCCTTTTTTAGAGGGTTCCATCAGTATTCTCGGAGAGGCTTTTCCGATCTACCGGTTCGGTATTATTGTTATTGGCCTGGTTATTGCGGTTCTTCTCTGGCTCTTTTTAGAGAAAACCCGGACTGGAGTCATTATCCGAGCGGGTGTCGACGACAAGGAAATGGTAAGTGGAATGGGAATTAACATAACGTTGTATTTTTCTGGAATCTTTGCTCTAGGGGCATTTTTGGCGGCAATAGGCGGAGTTATTGGCGGTCCGATCATTGGGGCATACCCAGGGTTAGACTTTGAAATCCTAGTTCTCGCTCTCGCTGTGGTTGTAGTCGGCGGTCTCGGGACTTTGAAAGGGGCGTTCTGGGGTAGCCTTTTGATCGGTTTTGCAGAAACCTTTGGGAAAGCAATTTTTCCTAATTTCGCGATGTTTACCATTTATGTAACCATGGCGCTAGTCTTAATCTTTAAACCAGAGGGTTTACTAGGAAAGGAGGAATCCTAGTGGGCCGAGTGTTGACAAAGAATATACTCTGGGGAGGAATTGTAGTTCTCGGTTTAATGACTCTGCCGCAGATTGTATCCCCGTATGGTTTGAGTCTGTTAACACAAGTGTTGATTTTTGGTCTCTTTGCCATGAGCTTAGATCTCTTAATGGGATATACAGGCTTAATTTCATTTAATCATGCCACATTTTTCGGAGTTGGGGCTTACACAGCGGCTATCCTCGCAAGCTATGGTTACCACAACTTTTGGCTTGCCCTTCTTTTAGGGATCCTGGTCCCAGTACTGTTGGCCCTCTTATTGGGTTTACTTGTCTTAAGAAGTAATGGACCCTATTTTCTGATGATTACGTTAGCCTTCGGGCAAATGATTTTTGCCTTGGCCTGGAGATGGCGGTCCGTTACCGGAGGAGATGACGGCTTAGCAGGAATCCCAAGGCCTGATCTTGGATTGCCCATTTCTATGTGGAAAGCGCAAAATTTTTATTACCTAGTACTTTTCATTTTTGTTCTGACTTGCTTGATCCTGTGGAAATTTATCCGTTCCAGACTTGGTAGATCCATTGTTGGGGTACGAGAAAGTGAGTCTCGAATGCAGGCCTTAGGCTATAATACGTGGGCCTTAAAATACCTGTCCTACACTATTGCTGGTGGATTTGCCGGTTTAGCTGGGGTGCTTTATGTTTACTTTAATGGTTTTATTAGCCCTCAAGAACTCAATTGGACCATGTCAGGCCAGGTTATCCTAATGGTCATTGTCGGTGGAGCAGGGACTCTTATTGGGCCTGTCGTGGGAGCAAGTGCGATCTTTATTCTGCAAAACCTAATCAGTTCTCAGACAGAGCGTTGGCCTATTTTGATGGGGATTATTTTCATTCTTTGTGTCATGTACTTAAGGGATGGAGTCGTAGGTTATGCTATAAAATTAAAGAAAAAGGGTCTGAGGAATTATGAAAGCATTAGAAACCAAAAGCCTGACTAAACAATTTGGAGGGCTTGCCGTATTGCAAGAAATTTCGCTACATGTTGAAAAGGGAGAACGGCGAGCAATTATAGGTCCGAATGGCGCAGGTAAAACCACCCTTTTTAATACGATTAGCGGGTTGATCAAGCCCAATGCGGGAGAGATTTTTATCTTTGGCGAAAAGGTTACCCAACTCTCATCCTATCGTCGGGCGCGGTTGGGCTTAGCTAGAACCTTTCAGCAAAATAACCTCTTCTTTAACTTGAACCTTCTTGAAAACATCAATCTTGCCATATCCTCCCATAAGGATAAATTTACTCCGAGAGACTTCTTGGAAAAATGGGGATGGTGGGAAAAAAGAGACATCCCTGTGAAGGAATTATCGTATGGAGAACAAAGACAAGTGGAACTACTTTTGGCTTTGGCTCAAACTCCTCGGCTACTCTTGCTAGATGAACCGACGGCAGGCATGTCGTCGGCAGAAACCAATAAGATTACGACCATGATAGGTAACCTTTCTAGAGAAATCACGGTCTTAATTATCGAACACGATATGAAGGTTGTCTTTGATTTTGCGGATCAGATCACCGTCTTAAATTATGGAAGAGTTTTGTTCGAAGGAGCAAAAGGCGAAGTAAGATCTAATGAACGAGTTAAAGAAGTATATCTCGGCTCGGCTGATTAAGGAGGGTGGGCCTTTATGCTTAGGTTAAATGACGTTCATGCCCATTATGGTGAGAGTCATATACTTCAAGGGGTTTCGTTGAAAGTAGAGAAGGGGTCTGTTGTCGCCTTACTCGGACGAAACGGAATGGGAAAAACGACGACCATTCATGCCATTATTGGATTTAATCCGCCAACCAGCGGAAAAATTATTTTTAAAGGGACTAAGATTAATACGCTCCCATCCTACAAAATCGCCCAAATGGGAATGGCTTTGGTACCTCAAGGTCGGCGTATTTTTCGCTCCTTAACGGTAAAAGAAAACTTAGTCTTAGGGTATAGCAAAAAGAAAACAAAAAAACGTTACACCCTCGATCGAATTTATGAATTATTTCCAGTGTTACAGGAACGGGCCAACCAGCAAGGGAAAAACTTGAGCGGAGGAGAACAGCAGATGCTGGCCATTGCTCGGGCTTTAATGACAGAGCCTGAAATGATATTAATGGATGAACCTTTTGAAGGATTAGCTCCTGCGATTATTAAAAATATTGGACTGAGGATTCATGAACTCAAAAATTCAGGTTTGTCCATTTTGATTGTAGAGCAAAATATCCGGTTCGCAGCAAAAATAGCGGACTATCTCTATGTTATGAACAAGGGGGAAATTGTGTATGGCGGAACCCCGACGCAGTTTCACCTGGAAGAAGATCATTGGAGACGATTCATTGAGATTTAAAATTCTAGGAGGTTTGAAATGAAAGAACTATGGTTAATTGGTGTAAAATGCCATGAACTCGCCCTTAAAGGGGATAAAGAAGCGACAAAGAAGGCCTATGAATCCTTCAAAGAGATTCACAAACTGGATCCTAAAAATAATCTAGCCGAAGCATATTTGGGTAGTGCCACCTCTCTTTTAGGCCGAGATTCCATAGATCCCAATCTAAAACTCAAATTAGTACTTCAGGGTTTAAAGACCTTGGATAGCGTAGTGCTTAAAGAAAAGGAAAACATTCAAATTCGAAGTTTAAGAGCGTATGTAGGTTTTAATCTCCCCGAAATGTTCTTCCATCGTACAGCTTCAGCTGTAGAAGATTTCAAGTATCTGCTCGCTCGTTACGAGCAAGATAAGGGCGTCTTCACTGAAAAGTTCTACTGGCAAATCCTTTGTGATTTGGGGGTAGCTTATAAAAGACTGGGACGGAAGAACGAAGCCATAGCAATTTGGGATAAGCTTCTTCAAGTTACCAGTGATCCTAAATATAAAGACCTCATTAAAAAGTAGGAGTCAGCTTTTTTGCCCATTTGCACACGTTCCATTGCTATTCGCTTGATGATGTAGCTAAAATGCAAAACCTCTGGGCTTTCTGCATGTAAACCGTTGCATTTCTTAACGCTTCATCTTCTGCGCTTATTGACGCAATTCCACTAAAGTGCTCACTAAGCAAAAAATCCTCCTCAGGCTTGGGTCGATGGAGGTTGAGACGACGGGGGGGCTTAAGAGCAATTAGGGACGGTTCGCACCGTCCCTAATTTTATATCCCTATTTGTGTCCTATGCAAAATATCCAGCTTGCGGTGTTAATACGCACACAGGGTGAGCCGGAAGAATAAACTATGCTTAAGTGAGCATTGAATATTGGATATCTAAATGGATAAATATTTTTATGAAATGGAGCTGAATTGGGTGTTGAAAAAGGAAGGCCAAAAAAGTGAAGTATGGTTCGATGGACGGCAAGTCTCTTTAGAGAGTCAAGATATTTGGGGACTTATCAATAATTCGGCTATCAACAAGATTATCATTACAATGGCCCAACGGCTCGAGGGACATTATCCTTTAAAGACGGAATTTATTACACAAGTATCCGCACTCGAAGAACTTGAGGGTATTAATAGTGGAGAAGCGGTGTTGTCAAATGATCTTGCTCTCTTAGAATTAGCGAAAGAGAGAGGGTATAAGGCTTGCGCATATTTTAACATCGAAGGTCGGGAAGCGTTGGAATCTGCTTGGCAAGACGCTGCAAACTATGACTACATTCTTGTAGATTTCGACTTACCGACCAATATACCTCTGGAGTTAATTATCGCACGTCTTCAAAAAAGCGAGATCATGGTTTTAAAATGCGTGACGAGTTTAAGTGATATGGAAATTGCGTTTGGAGTTATGGAGCAAGGAAGTGACGGGGTAGCCTTTGCCAGCACAGATATCCATGAGATCCTAAAAGTAAGTGACTACTTGCAAAAGAATGACAGTTGGAAGGTAGAACTAAAGCCCCTTACTGTTGCTGAAGTTCGCCATATTGGTATGGGTATGAGGTCCTGTATTGATACGACTGGTCTGATGACTAAGGATGAAGGCATGCTCATAGGCTCAACCTCTCAAGGAGGGATTTTTGTCTGCTCTGAGACTCATTTCCTTCCCTATATGAATTTGCGTCCTTTTAGAGTGAATGCTGGGGCAATTCATTCTTACGTCTGGATGCCTAATGACGCTGCGGAATACCTGACAGACTTGTCTGCGGGTAGTGAAGTATTATGTGTGAACACAAAAGGAGAAGTAAGGAGGCTTTCGGTAGGTAGAATCAAGACCGAGGTGAGACCCTTGCTTTTAATCCGTGGGGAAGCGGATGGTAAGCAAATCAATGTTATTGTTCAGGACGATTGGCATATTAGAATCATGGGAGCTGACGGTCAGCCGAAAAACGCAAGCATGATCAAACCTGGTGATCAACTGCTTGCCTATGTCAGCGACCCAGGGCGTCATGTAGGGATAAAGGTCAATGAAACAATCTTAGAGAAATAACCGGGGAGGATCTGAGATGACAGGGAAAGAGGTCCGTTTAAATCGACTCTTTAAGCATTCAGAACGAATGATTATCGTTCCTCTGGATCATGGCGTATCAGTGGGCCCCATTCAGGGTTTGGAAGATATCCCTAAACTAGTGAAGCAGGTCAACAAGGGGCGTGCTGATGCAGTCGTAGTGCAAAAAGGCTTAGTCCCCCAAATAAAAGACTATTTGGGGGGGGATGGATGTGAGCTGATTGTTCACCTCTCGGCATCGACAGCTCTATCCCCTAACTCAAATCGAAAAGAATTGGTCGCGACGGTAGAACAAGCCATTAGGTTGGGTGCGACAGCTGTCTCGATTCACGTTAACTTGGGTAATTCTCATGAGTCGGAAATGCTTCGAGATTTCGGGAAAGTATCGAATCGCTGCGATCAATGGGGTATCCCATTATTAGCGATGATGTATGTTAGAGATGGCTCTAATAACAATGAATTTGATTGGGTCAAACTAAAACATGCAGCCCGTGTTGCTGAAGAGCTGGGGGCGGATATTATCAAGGTCAATTATACAGGAAATGTGGAATCATTTTCCGAAGTGGTCAATGCTGTAAAGCTACCTGTTGTTATTGCGGGGGGACCAAAAACTTCGTCTGTGAAGGACCTTTTAATCATGATTAATGAGGCAATTCGGGCTGGGGCAAAGGGAACTTCAATTGGAAGGAATATTTTCCAAAGCCCTGATCCAGAAAAATTAGTGCGGGTGATTCGCCAGATTTTGGATAGCAAGATGACAAATGAGGGAATTAAAGAGTTAGCCCGAACATTATAACGATCTTGGCATGTATTCTTGTAGCTTCAAATTTATTTGATTAATCATTGAATGAAATAAGGCCTGTATCTAGCTTTCCGGCATAGATACAGGCCTTATTTGCATTAAGTGTTACAAAATGGTAGAGGAAGTGGCTCCATCGGTATCAATATCTAAGACGATAGCTTGAGCTCTAATCCCGTATTGGTTTATCTTAGTGATCATACTATGGCAAACTTCTTCTTGTAAGCCTTCGGGAATCAGGGATAGCAGCGTGGGTCCGGAACCACTAAGAGCAGATCCATAGGCACCTGCTTGAAGAGCGGCCTCTAAAGTTTCGAGAAGACCGGGAATTAATGCAGCTCGTTGATTCTGGTGAAGTGCATCACGCATACCTTCTTTTAAGAGGGCATAGTCTTCGCGAATAAAGGCTTCTATTAGCAATCCAACATGAGAAATATTAAAAACTGCATCTGAGCGGGGAACTTGTGGAGGTAAGATACCCCTGGCTTTTTCTGTGTTGAGGACAGTGTCTGGAATAATGACAACCGCCTTTAAATTCGGCAACAGACCTAAGACTCTGGGAAGAATACCACCTTCAATAGGAACAGATAGAGTTACGCCCCCATATAAAGCAGGAGTAACATTGTCCGGGTGCCCTTCTATTGAGTTCGCAACTTGGAGTAACTCATACTTTGAATAGGGTGATCCAGCTAAGGTATTGGCTGCAACAAGGCCGCCAACGATGGCAGCGGAACTGCTCCCTAAGCCACGAGCGGGGGGGATGTGATTTTCAAATGTCAAAGCAACGGAGGGAGTGGGGAAGTGAATAAGTTCCCAGAAATGGCACATAGTCTTCCAGATAAGGTTGTTTTCATTGGCTGGAATCCCGTTGCAATAAGATCCGGTCAGAGAGATTTGGAACGGTCGATCTGTCTCAATGGTTATTGAGTTGTAGAGTTGCAGCGCCAGCCCCAAACAGTCGAATCCAGGTCCTAAATTAGCGGAGGTGGCTGGTATCTTAACGCGGATCATGGCTTTTCGCCCTGTCCGCTTTCAAAGCGAATCACATTTTGAATTGTAAGCACCTTGCTATACGCTTTGACAGAATCTAAGGCTTCTTGAAGTGACCCCTCACGACAGGGATGAGTCACAAGGACAATCTCAGCTTGATGATGACCACGCGGTTTTTGGATAATGGAGGCAAAGCTAATATTGGCTTCGGCGAAAAGTAAGGCCAGAGTGGCAAGTACACGAGGTTCATCCTTTACTAGTAAGCGAATATAGAAGGCAGTATAGAAATCTGAGACTGCCTTAAGGGGAAGGTCAAGGTAACAAGTGCAATTACTAGGGGAGGTAGACTTCGCTTGAATACTATTGACAATCCGCATGACATCAGAGACAATCGCACTTCCCGTGGGAAGAGAACCAGCGCCTCGACCGTAATACATTGTTTCTCCAACCGCATCACCAATGACAAAAATGGCGTTAAATACACCGTTTACAGAAGCGAGAGGGTGGGTTAAAGGAAGGATAGCCGGATGAACGCGAACTTCGATCCCTTCCTCTTGTTGTTTAGCAATTGCTAGTAATTTTATAGTACAGCCTAGCTCGGCAGCATAGGCTAGATCTTCACGTGTAATTCTGGAGATCCCTTCTACAAAAACATCGTTGAGGGCTACGCGTGAATTAAAAGCAATCGAAGAAAGAATGGCGAGTTTACGTGCAGCATCTAAGCCGTCGACATCGGATGAAGGGTCAGATTCCGCGTATCCTAACTGTTGAGCTTCTGCAAGCACTTCTGCATAATCGCGGCCTTGTTCAGCCATGGCAGTGAGTATATAGTTGGTCGTCCCATTGATAATCCCCAGTATTGCAGTAATCTTATTAGCGACTAGAGATTCTTTTAGGGTTGCAATAATGGGGATTCCACCACCGACACTGGCTTCAAAGTGAAGTTCCTTGCTGGCTTTATCTGCGGCATCAAGAAGTTCATGACCATGAAGGGCTAATAAATCTTTATTAGCGGTTACAACATGTTTGCCATGTGCTAAGGCTTCTAAAATAAATGTGCGAGCTGGTTCGATCCCGCCCATGACTTCTACAATTATATCGATATCCGGATCTTGAAGAATTCTCTCAGGTTGATCAGTGAGGAAAAAGTCTCCACTAACTTCACGTTCTTTGTGCAGATCGCGGTCCAGAATGCCTTTGATGTTAATTTCGCAATGTGTTCGGGTCTGAATTGCTCCGGCATTTTGTTGTAATATCTTCACTACTCCAGTACCGACTGTACCCAAGCCTAAAATTCCTATTTGAATTGGCAATGGAAGACAACTCCCCTCTTAACGTACAAATGTGTTTACATAGTGGACATTATACCTCTTTATAGTAGTCTTTGACAAGAGAATCTTTGCGAAATCCATTGCATTCCGAGTAAAAAGGGTTGACACTGAGGAATGGATTCTGTATCATATAACAAAGTTCACACAATTAATGTAATATAACAGATAAGGAAGTGTACCTAGGGTTCCGAGGTATGATCCCGCCCCAGAAAGGGCTAGAGGTCCGTAGACCGGGGATAAACCTGTCTGGTCCAAGCGGTACAGAATCCATAATGGATTTACACCGTGGGTGGAAAAAACCCAAGCGGAAAGTTCCACAGACTAGAGGGGACTGAGCTTGGGTTTTTAATTGTCTGAATTTAACACGGAAAGGGGTAGATCGAATGGGACTAGTAATATACTGTAATGGTGCATATGTGCCGGAGGAAGAGGCAAAAATATCGGTATTTGACCATGGCTTTTTATATGGAGACGGGATATTTGAAGGGATTCGCGCGTATCACGGCCGAGTGTTTAAATTAGAAGAACATTTGAAACGCCTCTATGAATCCGCAAAGTCGATTCAATTGACAATAGGAATAACTAAAGACCAGATGCAGGAGATTGTACTAGAGACGCTGCGCAGAAATGGTTTAAACGATGCCTACATTCGCCTGGTCGTTTCACGTGGCAAGGGAGACCTTGGGCTTGATCCAAGGAATTGTCCACAAGCTGCTATCTTCTGCATAGCGGATCAAATAAAGATTTTCGAGCCAAGCATGTACGAAAAAGGCTTGATAGTAAATACGGTGCCAATTCGTCGAAATAATCCAGATTCATTAAGCCCACGGATTAAATCCCTTAATTATCTTAATAACATTCTTGCCAAAATCGAGGCTAATCAAGCAGGTGCCGTAGAAGGGATTATGCTTACTCAAGATGGATATGTCGCTGAAGGTACGTCAGATAATATCTTTATCTATCGAGACGGAGTCTTAATAACTCCACCTCTTTCAGTCGGAATCCTAGAGGGAATTACTCGGAACTCTGTGTTACGGCTCGCTGATGAATTGGGAATTAAGGCAGAGGAAGAGTTATTTACACGACACGACTTGTATACGGCGGATGAGTGTTTTCTCACGGGTACAGCTGCCGAATTGATTCCGGTAATCAAAGTAGATGGACGTGAAATCGGGGATGGGGTTCCTGGAGAAGTCTTTAAAAAGCTTCTCGTTGAATTTAGGGCACTTACCTATGTCAATGGTCCGGAAATTAACAAAGCATAGGAACTAGAGTCTGATAAGTTGGGAGGGGAATGAGTATGGGTGAAGAAACGACGGGATTAAAAGGGGCAACTGTCCTATTAAATGCCTTGCAACAGGAAGGTGTTGACGTCATTTTTGGTTATCCAGGTGGGGTGGTACTTCCATTATACGATGCCCTTGTGGATAGCCCCATTCGACATGTACTAGCGCGTCATGAACAAGGGGTAGTCTATGCTGCAGATGGGTATGCCCGAGTCAGTGGCAAAGTAGGGGTTTGTCTAGCTACGTCTGGCCCTGGAGCAACGAATTTGGTGACCGGTATTGCTAATGCTTATTCAGACTCAATCCCGTTAGTTGTATTGACAGGGCAGGTACCGACGACTTTGCTTGGTTCAGACTCCTTTCAAGAGGCAGATATCATTGGGATCACAATGCCCATTACAAAACACTCATATTTAGTTAAGGATGCTAGGGAGCTGCCGAGGATTGTCAAAGAAGCTTTTTATCTTGCCAGTACAGGCAGGCCCGGCCCGGTACTTATCGACATTCCGAAAGATGTTTTAGCGCAGGAAAATGTCGAACCCTTTGTAGCGGAAATGAAATTAAAGGGGTACAAAGTGTTTGGGCGGGGAAACAATGGTAAGATTGAAGAAGTAGCAAAGGCACTTTCAGAATCACGTAAGCCTGTACTCTATGCGGGTGGCGGTGTGGTAACGGCCAATGCCGAAGGAATCTTAAGACATCTATCTGACAAAACGAATTTACCAGTTGTCACGACCTTGATGGGGTTAGGCAGCCTTCCTGCCGGACACCCGAATCTCTTAGGTATGGTTGGAATGCACGGAACAGTGACAGCAAACTACGCGGTAGACGACTGTGATTTACTGATTGCGGTAGGCGTTCGTTTCGACGATCGTGTGACAAGTGGCATGGGGCATCGTTTTGCAACCAAAGCAAAGGTCATTCACATCGACATCGACCCTGTGGAAATCAGTAAAGTGGTAAAAACGCATATCCGAATCGTTGGAGATGCACGCGAAATATTGGAAGAAGTGTTGGACAGTTTACCAGGGTTTACTGTTCCTCAATTGTCAGACTGGTGGAGTCAACTGCGTGCTTGGCAAAATGAGCATACTTTGGGTTACGACATGGACAGACTCACGCCACAGATGGTGATCAAATGTCTCGGAGAACTTGCCGGCGGGGAAGCGATCATTACTACTGATGTCGGACAGCATCAAATGTGGGCTGCACAATATTATCCAACCGCACACCCGCGTAATTATGCAACTAGTTGCGGGCTTGGCGCCATGGGTTACGGACTTCCTGCTGCAGTGGGGGCACAAATAGCTCGTACAGATGACAAAGTCTTTCTGATAACGGGTGATGGTTCACTTCAGATGTCAATCCAGGAGTTAGGGACCATTGCCCAGAATAAACTTCCGATAAAAATTATTCTTTTGAATAATGGTGTTCTTGGCATGGTTCGTCAATGGCAGAAAATGTTCTATAGTGAGCGGTATAGCCAAATACTTCTTCAAGGGAATCCGGATTTTGTTAAAGTGGCGGAAGCTTATGGAATTCGCGGAATCCATGTTGATTCCACTGAACAGGTTCGAAGTGCGATTACGGAAGCCATCAATCACCCTGGACCAGTGTTGTTAGATTTTGCGATCTCGCCGGAAGAAGCCGTTTTGCCCTTAGTGCCACCAGGTAACGTTATTACGGAAATGATTGTGAGGTGATAACCTATGTTGCATACTCTGGCAGTTCTTGTGGAGAATCACCCTGGTGTCTTAATCCGGGTGGCTGGATTATTTACTCGTAGAGGGTATAATATTGATAGTCTTACCGTTTGCCAAACTGAAGATCCGGAACTTTCGCGGATGACGATTGTCGTTGCTGGGGATGATCAAGTCATTGAACAAGTAAGAAATCAACTCAGTAAATTGGTGGTTGTTCACTCGGTCACGGATTTGACCGAGGAAAGTGTTGTCGATCGAGAATTGGCGTTAGTGCGAATTCAAGTGAGTTCAGAGACACGCTCAGAGGTTTTCCAAACGGTGGATGTCTTCCGGGGACGGGTTGTGGATATGGGTAGAAACGATATCACAGTTGAGTTAACGGGGACAATTAAAAAGCTTGATGCTTTTGTTCATGCAATTCAACCCTATGGCTTATTAGAATTGGTACGAACAGGAAAAATCGCCATTTTGCGCTCTGAAACTTGAGAATCAAAGTGGTATAATACTATAAGGCTTGTTATTCAAAGGCTTATTATTGAGAGGAAGTAATAAAAATGGCAAAAATGTATTATGAAGTAGACGCAAATCTGGAGTTATTAAAAGGAAAAGTTATCGCGGTAATGGGATATGGAAGTCAAGGGCATGCACAGGCGCAAAATTTAAAGGATTCAGGGCTTAACGTTGTAATCGGACTTCGTCCAGGGAGCGCTCGTACTGAGCGTGCAAAAGCAGCTGGCTTTGAGGTTATGACCGTTGAAGAGGCAGCTAAGCGTGCCGATGTCATTCAAATCTTGCTCCCAGATGAAAGCCAAAGTAAGGTTTATAATGAGGAAATCAAACAGCATCTGACAAGCGGAAAGGCTCTAGTGTTTTCTCATGGTTTTAACATTCACTTTGGGCAAATCGTGCCTCCAAGCGATGTCGATGTCTTCATGGTTGCACCGAAAAGTCCTGGTCACTTGGTACGTCGTACTTATACTGAAGGTGCAGGAGTGCCGGCCTTGATCGCAGTCCATCAAGATGCTACGGGAAAAGCCAAAGAATTAGCACTCGCTTATGCCAAGGGAATCGGATCAACGAAGGCTGGAGTTCTGGAAACAACCTTTGGTGAAGAGACTGAAACAGATTTGTTTGGAGAACAAGCCGTCCTTTGCGGAGGAGCTTCAGAACTCGTCAAAGCGGGATTTGACACGTTAGTAGAAGCCGGCTATCAACCTGAAATTGCCTATTTCGAATGCTTACATGAACTCAAGCTCATCGTTGATTTGATGTATGAAGGCGGCATGAGTTGGATGCGCTATTCTGTTTCCGATACTGCACAGTATGGAGATATGACCATAGGTAAACGGATTATCAACCAAGAAACCCGCAAAGAAATGAAAAAGGTTCTCGAAGAAATTCAAGACGGAAGATTTGCTAAAGCATGGTTACTGGAAAACCAAGCGAATCGTCCAGCCTTTAACGCAATGACCCGTAACGAAGAAAAACACCCTATCGAAAAGGTCGGCGAACAACTAAGAGGAATGATGAGCTGGCTGAAAAAGCACGAATAGAATGTAATTGTGTCAGAAGAAAATGCGAGCTAAAGGGAGAGAATAATCGTTATGTCTATGACCATTACGGAAAAGATTCTGGCACAACATGCTGGACTAGATGAAGTCGTTCCTGGGCAACTGATCACTGCGAAGCTGGATCTTGTCTTAGCCAATGATGTGACAGGTCCAGTGGCAATTCAAGAATTTGCAAAGTTTGGAACTGAAAATGTGTTCGATCCCAAAAAGGTCGCCTTGGTTCCTGACCATTTTGCACCAAATAAAGATATTTTATCGGCAGAGCAATGTAAAGTAATGCGAGATTTTGCTCGGAAACAACAGATCGAACATTATTTTGAAGTAGGTCGTATGGGAATTGAACATTGCCTGCTGCCCGAACAGGGACTAACCTTGCCGGGTGATCTCATTATCGGTGCAGACTCTCACACATGCACGTACGGGGCAGTGGGTGCATTTGCAACCGGAGTGGGAAGTACGGATTTGGCAGCAGGTCTGGCAACTGGTGAAGCTTGGTTTCGCGTTCCAGAATCGATGAAATTTATCTTCCAAGGGACCAATTTCCAAAAATGGGTCGGCGGGAAAGATCTCATCCTTTATCTCATCGGGAAACTAGGGGTTGATGGAGCACGATATCGAGCGATGGAGTTCACCGGAGATGGAATAGCAGCCTTATCTATGGATAATCGGTTTACAATGTGCAATATGGCGATTGAAGCCGGTGCTAAAAACGGGATCATCGCTCCTGACGATAAGACGTTTGCTTATCTTGAAGGACGGGCACGTCGCTCATATCCCTTGTATTATAGCGATGCGGATGCTAAATATCTGGAAGTCCAAGAGATCAATGTGGCAGATATCCCTTTACAAGTGTCTTTTCCTCATTCGCCAGAAAATGCTAAGTCCGTTCAAGAAGCCGGTGGGATCAAAATTGACCAGGTTGTGATCGGGTCCTGCACAAATGGCCGTTTGGAAGATCTGCGAATCGCCGCTGACGTTTTGCGTGGTAAAAAGGTACACCCTGAAATTCGTCTTTTGGTATTCCCGGGAACCCAAACCATTCTACGGGAAGCAATGCGCGAAGGAATTATCGACACGTTGATCGAAGCCGGAGCAGCAGTAAGTACGCCAACCTGTGGACCATGTCTGGGTGGACATATGGGTATCTTGGCCAAAGGAGAGCGGGCCGTTTCTACCACAAATCGTAACTTTGTGGGACGAATGGGGCATGTAGAGAGCGAAATCTACTTAGCCAATCCGGCTGTTGCAGCGGCATCCGCGATTAAAGGTCAAATTACTCATCCAGAGGAGGTGTCTTAAGTGGGGAAAGCGTGGAAGTTTGGGCATGACATTGATACGGATGTCATATTGCCAGCACGTTATTTAAATAAATCGACGCCGGAACATCTTGCTGCACATTGCATGGAAGATGCTGGTACAAACTTTGCTCAGGATGTTCAGCTTGGGGACATTATGGTCGGAGGAAAGAACTTCGGTTGTGGTTCCTCGCGCGAACATGCACCGATTGCCATCAAGGCTTGTGGCATTAAAGTCGTTATTGCAGAGTCCTTTGCACGGATTTTTTATCGCAATGCCTTAAATATCGGGTTGCCGATCATGGAATGCCCTGAAGCGGTCGCTGGAATTTCGCTCGGGGATGAAATCGTGGTTGATCTTGCGACTGGTACCATTGAAAATCAGACGACTAATACGAAATTTCAGGCTCGCACATTCCCTCCCTTTATGCAGGATTTGATTCGTGCGGGTGGACTGATTCCTTACGTTGAAGGGAGAAAAAAGAATGCCTAATGTATTGGTTCTTCCAGGAGACGGAATAGGAAAAGAAATTACACCAGAAGCGGTTAAAGTTTTACAAGCGGTGTTAAAAGGTCGAGCGACCAGCCTGAATTTCGAGTACGGTTTAATTGGCGGAGCCGCTATTGACGAAGCTGGTAAGGCATTACCGGACGAAACCTTGGCTGCGGCCAAGGCGGCTGATGCAATTCTGATGGGTTCTGTAGGAGGCCCCAAGTGGGATACACTTCCTGCACCAGAACGCCCAGAATTGGGAGGACTTCTCGCGATCAGAAAAGCGCTTAGCCTTTACGCAAATATTCGCCCCGTTAAAATGCTCCCTATGTTGGTGGAATCCTCTACGCTCCGTTCTGAAGTAGTGGAGAACGTCGATCTCGTCGTTTTACGTGAATTGACCGGGGGCCTCTATTTTGGCGAAAAAGGTAGAGGGACAAACCCCAAGAGTGCATTTGACACCTTGATTTATTCGGAAGAAGAAATCGCTCGCATTGTAGAAATGGGCTTTCAAATGGCTTCCAAACGGCGTGGGAAACTTTGTTCTGTGGACAAAGCCAATGTTCTAGAATCGTCCCGTTTTTGGCGCGAAATCACCGTGGAAATTGCCAAAAAATATCCCGAAGTGGAATTAACGCATATGTACGTGGATAATGCCGCCATGCAACTAGTTCGCTGGCCTTCACAATTTGATGTGATTGTCACGGAGAACATGTTTGGAGATATTCTCACAGACCTAGCATCTATGTTAATGGGCTCCATTGGCATGATTTCGTCGGCAAGCTTAAATGGGTCTAAAGGACTCTATGAGCCAGCTCATGGCTCAGCACCAGATATCGCCGGTAAGAATCTTGCTAATCCATTAGCTACGATTCTCTCCGGAGCTTTGATGCTTCGCTATTCGTTTGGATTAGAAGATGAGGCTCAAATGATCGAGCGAGCCGTGGAGAGCGTGTTACAAGAGGGATACCGAACACCTGACTTAGCAAAACCGGGTGATAAAGTACTAGGAACTCTCGAAATGGGAAATGCTGTTGTTGAAGCTCTAAAATAGGGAAAAACTCAAAAATTAAATTAATCCTTGAAATATTAAGGCGTCTGAGTTAGAGTATCATTAACAGTATAATGAATAATGCAGAGGATCGACCCAGTATGATAGAGGGTGCTGTTTAGAGAGAAAAACTATGGCTGAGAGTTTTTCCACACGCGATATCAGAAACCCAGTCGTGATGCGCTGATGATGAATCGGACGGTTTCCACCGTTATTGGGAATGTTGTTGGAGTAATCCATAACATAAAGTTGGCAAAGGCAATAAAGGTGGTACCGCGGAAGGCTTCTTTCGTCCCTTAATAAGGGATGAGAGGGGCCTTTTTTTAGAGGAGTAGGAGGAAGTTTCTTAGCACGTTCGCACACGTACCATTGCTATTCGCTTGACGATACCCGTTTGCGCTCATTGACGCAATTCCACTAAAGTGCTCACTAAGCTAAGAGATTTTCTTTTGGTTTGGGTCAACGGGGTTTGGAACGAGTGAGGTTGTTTGGGTGTTGACGCAAAAGCGCTCCGGACGGGGAAGAAATTCGGGAAGCGACGGGACGGTTCTCTTGCTTCCTTTATCGGGGGAATAAAAACACCGAGATAAGAGACTGCAACAGTTAATAGCCTTCTATAGAATGCTTATATTTTAGATTTTATAGGGTCTGTTATATCCAATCATCCTATAGGTTAAATTGTAATAAAGGGGTGTAGTGTATGAACCAAGGCATTGGTTTTATCGGTGGCGGAAATATGGCGGAGGCCATCATTGGTGGACTTAGGAAAACGGATAAGGATCTCCAGATTCTTGTCACAAATCGTTCGAACCATGAACGGCTTCAACACTTGGTTGATAAGTATGATATTAAGGCTACTCAGCTTCAGGAAATTGTGGATAGTTCTCGTGTTCTGGTCATTGCTGTCAAACCGAAAGATGTACGTGAAGTGCTTAAACATCTGAAGAATTATAATTTAGAGGATAAATTGATCATAAGTGTAGCAGCTGGGATTACGTTAAAGCTGTTTTATAAGTACCTTCCGGGTGTTGCTGTGATTCGGGTTATGCCGAATACTTCGACGGCAGTGCTGCATTCTATGACTGGATTGGTGCGTGGAGAAAATGTCACGCAAGAGCAGGTCGAGAGTGCGGAACGGATTTTCTCGGCGATTGGACGGATTCTGTGGATTCCGGAAGAAAAAATGAATGCGTTGATCGCCTTAAGTGGAAGCGGACCGGCTTATTTTTATCTTTTTACCGAAAGCCTTATTCAAGCAGGGGTTCAATTAGGGCTCAGTGAAGAAGAAGCCGAGATGTTAGCGCGCGAAACCCTAGTTGGGGCAGGTAAAATGTTAGCTGAAAGTGAGAAATCTCCCGGTAAATTGCGCGAAGCAGTAACTTCTCCCAATGGGACCACTTACGCAGCGTTAAGTGTCTTTAAAGACGATGAATTGTCCCAAACCGTGATGAAGGCTGCTCAAGCCTGTGCGCGGCGTGCAGAAGATATGGAAGGAGAGTATTCTGAGTGACAGCACTTGAGGTAAAGAGAGTCGTTATAAAAATAGGAAGTAGCAGTTTGAATCATCCGGAGGGGGGGTTGGACGATCAAGCCATCGCTGAAATAGTGGCTGTCATCGCCGCTCTGAAACAGAAGGGTGTGGAGTGCATTATAGTAACCTCTGGCGCAGTAGCAGCTGGCTTGGGACAACTCAAGTTGCAAGTGCGTCCACGTGATTTAGCCAGTAAACAGGCGGTTGCAGCAGTTGGACAGGGAGTACTCATTGAAAGGTACGCTCAGAATCTTGAACGCCATGGCTTAGTAGGAGCTCAAATTCTATTGTCCCGGATTGATTTAGCGGAAGCTTCTCGCTATCATAATGCTCAAAATACACTCGAAAAATTGCTGCGTTTACAAGTAGTTCCGATCATTAACGAGAACGATACGGTGGCAGTCGAAGAACTCTGTTTTGGAGACAATGATAGCCTTTCTGCCTTGGTAGCAGGGCTAGCCCACGCAGATTTATTGATCATTCTCACGGATGTGGATGGCTTATATACGGCTAATCCTAAAAAAGATCCGTCAGCGCACCTTATAGAAGAAGTAGCTGAAGTATCGGCAGTCGAGACTATGGCGAGTGGCGCAGGAACGACCATGGGTACCGGAGGAATGGTTACGAAACTGAGAGCGGCCAAGATTGCTACTCGCTTTGGCATTGGTACCTTGCTGCTGAACTTTTCACGGATCCGAGAACTCTCCGACCTCACCGAAGAGCGAGGACCAAAAGGAACCTATTTTCTACCTGCAAAACATCGTCTAGCTGGAAGAAAACGTTGGATCGCCTATGCGGGTTTATCTGAAGGAAGTATCCAAGTTGATGAGGGTGCAGCAAAGGCCTTGGTGGAAGAAGGTAAAAGTTTATTGGCCAAAGGAATCATTGCGACAGAGGGGACATGGGAGCGAAAAGAAATTGTTCGAATCACTAATCTGTTGGGGGAGGAAATTGCCAGAGGGGTTGTGGAACTGAGCAGAGAGGAAGTGCAGCAGGTTAAGGGGTTGCATTCTGAGAAAATGCTACAACTCGTAACAGATTTTGATGGCGAAGAAGTGGTTCACCGTGATAACATGACTCTCATGGTGGATGCTTGATGAACATCAAGGCATGAAAGGGACCCGTTTTAGAATTCTAAGTGTGTTAAAGAATAAGAATTTAGATTTGAGTATGTAAATGAAGGACCGGGAGGGCTTTATGATGTTTCATCAAGAATTGATTGAGATTGGAAAAAAGGCTAAACAAGCGGCTCGCCAGTTGGCTTTTGCCAGCACCGAGTCAAAAAACAAAGCCTTGCTAGCCATGGCTGAGGCTCTGTTAGACTCTGAACAAGAAATCGTTCAGGCTAACAATTTAGATGTTCGAGCGGCAGAGGAAAAAGGAATCAAGAAAAGCCTCGTAAATCGCCTAAGGCTGACTTCGGAGAGCATTTCGCAAATAAGCCAATCACTTAGGGAAGTCGTCGTCTTACGAGATCCTGTAGGAGAGGGAGAAGTATGGACGCGTCCCAATGGCCTTCGTATTCAACAGACACGAGTTCCTCTAGGCGTTGTTGCGATGATCTATGAAGCAAGGCCAAACGTAACGGTCGATGCGGCAGCTTTATGCATAAAGTCAGGGAATGTTGTGATCCTCAGAGGTGGATCAGAAGCCTTAGAAAGTAATAAAGTTCTGGCAAGGGTGATTGCGAAGGCTGCTGAAGAGAGCGGCTTGCCTCAAGGATGCATCCAACTAATCACGGAGACTAATCGAGAATGGGTTCAACAGTTGATGCGCATGAATGATTATGTGGATGTCATTATCCCACGAGGAGGCGCCGGGCTGATCCAAACGGTTGTAAAAAATGCTACGGTACCCGTTATTGAGACGGGGACAGGCATGTGCCATGCGTTTGTCGATCGGGAGGCAGAGTATGAAAAGGCAATTTCCATTGTAATTAATGCGAAAACACAAAATCCCGGTGTCTGTAACGCCTTGGAAACTCTTCTGGTGGATGAAGTGATTGCCCAAGATTTTCTGCCACGCATAGGGGAAGAACTAAAGAAATACCATGTTGAACTTAAAGGATGTCCAAAAACGTGTGAAATCTTGCCTTTTGCCCTACCAGCAACGGAAGAAGATTGGGTAGCCGAACATCTTGACCTTGTTTTAAGTGTTAAAGTGGTGCCTCACCTTGATGCGGCTCTCGACCACATTTACCAATATAGCACTAAGCATTCTGAAACCATCATCACTGAAAATTACTCGAGGGCTCAACGATTTTTGAGAGAAATCGATGCTGCTGTAGTTTATGTAAATGCCTCAACACGTTTCACGGATGGCGGGCGTTTCGGCTTTGGAGCTGAAATCGGCATTAGTACCCAAAAGCTACATGCCCGCGGGCCGATGGGGTTAAAAGAATTAACAACAGTAAAGTATATGGTTTACGGTGATGGACAAATCGTAAAATAGTATACTATCATGTAGAAAAGGCTGGAAATAGTATCCAGCCCTTTTTGTATAGTTACATTAACCTATTTATTTAAGTGAAAGGGCATCTTTTAGAGTCTTACGATTTAAATAGATTTGGACCTCGCGGACGGTAGAAAATTGAAGAGCTGTCTCATTAAGCTGGTTTTCGACCCTAGGATTATCCATGACTCCGCCTAAAGAAAATGAACCAGAGAGATAAATCTCCGCTTTTCCATTAGTAATTGTAGCCTTATCTAACGTTAATTTGGAACGATATAAAGCGTTATATAATCCAGATTGTCCATAGTATGGCTCTTTCAGAGCTAATAGCTCATCAAAGGCACCCTTCAAAGGTGTATTGGAAGTAGAGATAGTTCTTTCAACCGGTACAAGGCTATCTCCGGTGCCAATGTCCTTACCGCTTTTTACGTTATCGTTTAAAGCAATGAGATAAATTTTAACTTGGGATTCGTTTGCGGACAGTGTTGAGGGTACCTGCACAGGGGGAGTCGTTTGCTCCGTTTGAGTCTGGGGAGGCTTCTGGTCAGTTGGAGCTTGTAGAGGTGTTTTAGTACAGCCGATTGTCATTACGGTAAGAATAAGAATTAAAAGAAAGACCGTTAATCGTTTCATGTTTTACCATCCACTAGATGCATCTCTTTTCGAGGATTTTATGATAAACGTATATTAAAGTGAACGCTATAAGATACACGATTGGTGACCAGGGTATAATTTTCCATTTAGGATACACTGAAATTCTATAGGGCACTACAATCAAAATCTCAAAAAGTGTCAGTGCAAAAGTCCAAACAGCTACGTATAACGCGACTGCATATTTTGACTTAGGTGCAAATTTTATAAACGTAATTGCAAGGCTTGGAAAAACTAATATGCCTGACCAAAAGCTATACCACCCTTTGAATGGCACACTTACAATGTAGTACATCGAAAATTGCTTACAAAGAAGCATATCACTTGCTAGTGATAGTGCAATAACCATGACTATGACTAAACTATCAACAAAGGTCAGCTTATGTTTTGCGACAGCTACTACTGCCATAACCATAAATACTGCTACCATAATCCAATATGGGATGTAAAACAAAGAATCACCTCTATTTACTAAATCCGAAAGTTAAGGCTATATGAAGTCGTGTTTTTGACCCGGGATGGTTCACTTAATATCCTATGAGAATTATTATTTAGCTTGCCCGGGTTTATAAGATATAACACGGGCATTTGTGATGTACGAGGGAAGGTTAATAAATTAACTAAAGAGTTTGGCTCATGAGCCGGGATTGTTGTTGCTAGATCCCCAATTTTTGCTGAGGACAGTTATTTCGCCGTTTGCGAGGATGCATCTTCACACAAAATAGTTAAAAATTGTTCTACCATTTCGGGATCGAACTGTTTTCCGGAACAGCTTTGTACTTCCTGAACAGCACTTTCTACGCTCATAGCCTCTTTGTAGTGTCTAGCGTGGGTCATAACATCATATGAATCGACAATTGCCAGCAGTCGGGACAACTTTGGAATTTCTTTACCTGCCAGACCCTGCGGATAACCAGTGCCATCATATCGTTCGTGGTGGGACAGGATTTCATCGGCAACGTGAGCTAATTCCGGTGTCGACACTGCGATACGGTATCCTATTTCAGAATGGGTTTTCATAATTTCCCATTCATCCGTGGTTAGTTTAACAGGCTTAAGTAAGATGGCTTCGGGTATTCCGATTTTCCCAATATCATGAAGAAGGCCTAGGAGAGCCACTTCATCAAGTTCGTCCTGTGTTAGGCCCATTCTCATACCTATCTGTACACATAGTTGTGCGATTCTCCTGGTGTGTTCTTCGGTTTCGATATGCTTTTCATGGAGGGATTGCTCAAGAGAACTCAATATTGAACTTTTCGCGCTTCGGCCTTCTAGAAGCTTAGTGCGGTACATCCTTTCTTCAGCCAGCTTAATAACAGCTTTCATATCTGTATGCAGTTCATCTTTCTTAGCGCGTCCCCACGATATACTGATTGGGGTCTGATATCCCGTCATATTACTACACTCTCTCTTTATGTCCCATATCAAGTTATCAACATAGTCGGCATTGTTGTCGTTGATCAGAATAATGAATTCATCTCCACCCCACCGAGCAGGGCTATCATCCGATGAACAGCATTTCCTGAGAATTTCTCCGATCGCACGCAAGAGTCGATCCCCTTCTTGGTGCCCAAACGTGTCATTGATAAGTTTCAAGCCATTAACATCCCCCATGATGATCCAACTTTGACATAATAGACATTTATCAGCTTTTTCCAACCGGGCTTCAACAAAAGTTCGGTTCTTTAGCGTAGTGACCACATCCGTCTGGCTCAAATAAAGGTTTTCGGCCTCATAGTTTTTGCGTTGTGTAATATCCGAGATAGTACCGATTAACCGCTTGGGGTTCTTCAAATTATCATACTCGACGATCTTCCCTCGAACCTGAAGCCACAACCATTCTCCGGACTTCCTCTGTGCCCTGTATTCCACGATTAATTTCTCAACTTTGCCGTTCAAGCAATCATTCAAAGCAGCTAGATATTGGTCTCTATCCTCCAGATGAATTATGTTGAAGACTTGATCATAATCTAGATAACCTTCGCGGTTCTCGAATCCTAAATATCTGAGCCAGTCAGGGTTAACATAGAATTTATGTAGCAATAGGTCTATATCATAATAGCCATCGTTAATCGCTTCCATGATCAATTTAAAGCGTTCTTCATTAAGTTTTATTTCTTCATAATAGCTATCAATCTCTTTCAACATGTTATTTGCACTCGTAGCAAGATTTGAGATTTCATCTTTTCCCGGCAAAGAGATCATTTCAGTCATCTTCTTCTTGTTTCTGAACGATTTCACAAATTCGTCAAGCTTTTCAATTCGCCGGAATACTAAAAACTCTAAGACTAATAAGCTGAGGCTAGTGATAATTAGAAATGTTGCTATAAATATAACACTAGCGTAATTGATGATAGCCAATCCATCGAGATACATGGGTCTTCCGGCATTAAGAACCATAATTATCTTAGAATTATGGTAGACATTATTAACAGGTGCATAACTTTTTATAGAATCTGTTGTCGTCTTGATATACAAGTTAGTGTCATCAAAGGACAATCTTAAATTATCCTGATTCAAAACGTCATAAACTACAGGATCTTGTAGAGTTTTAAATTCGATGTCCTGTTTCAAGACCTCTTTAAGATAATTCAATAATTTTTGATCAATTAACTTGCAAAAGACAATAACTCCATCATTAGGAGAATTTTTGTCGGACGTCGTCACGGGCGATATGGAAATAAGTATGGGCTTTCCAGAAATCATCAATAATCCCGTAATAGGAGTAGGGCTAGACATTAGACTTTTATAGTTTTCTCCCTTTTGTAAACTCTGAAGTAACTCATCTTTAAATGAACTCTCTTTTGCGGCATCGATTCCATAGGTTTTTGCAAACAGTGTATCCCCTTTAAGATCAAAAAAGCCCATGTAATTAAGGTTTAAGGAAGTAAAGGTATTATCTTGAAGGTTAACATCAACATAGTGACTATTAGTGCCGTTTAGAAAGTGGAAAGTATCATCCCAATAACTCCAGTCCTTCACGGAATTTTCTAAGGAAGATTCTTCTCGCTGTATAATTGACATTGCACGGTGAAAGTCTTGATCAACAATTTTAGTTTCTGTTTTTTTTGCATAATTCATAAATAAAGCCCTAAGTAATATTGTGGAAAATAATGCTACAAAGAATATTCCGGAGATTGCAACTATAGAAATTTTATGCCTTATCTTCAAATTGATCACCTCTAAATGTTCATCGAAATTATACTAGAGTCTTGATTTGTTTGATGAATAGGATATTTGCGCGAATTACGTCGAATATTACTATTCTTTCGACATCTTGTTCTAAATACCTCTTTTCTTGATCTTTCCACTATTCTCTGAGCTTACCCCCAAGGTCCTTTACTTTTAGATGAGATTTTAGTGTGCAGGTGAGCGTACTTTCTGGCGTCAATTTCTGAACCTGTTCAGCAAGTAAAAAGGGACGCAGCGAAATTGAATTTCGTTACGTCCCTCTTAAAAAATTGTGTAAGTACCATCTAAACCCACATGGAAATTCCCCTTTGGTACTATACATGCAGATAGCACAATGACAGTTATGGAATTTAAGCTCGCCGCCGAAGTGTTCCTTGACTACAGCCTTTGCCAACAATTTACAACGTAAAGTCTTAAGCATTTTGTAAATCGTATCCCGTGGTTTGTAATCAGAACTTTATATAGTTCTCGAGATCGTTTTTAACACCATGTTGTATCTGGATTTCATTGACTCGCGGTATCCACTTGTTTACTCTTTCTAGAACTTCCGTGTCACTTACCTCATCTACAAGCAGCACCTGGTTTTCGCTTAACTGTACTGCAATCTTATACTGATTATTTCTAGTATCTGAGCTGACCAGAATTCCTTCATATGGCTCTTTAGTGAACGGTGAATTATCGAGAAAAGTCTCTTTGCTCATTAATTTCCCTTTGACCTTGTCCATTAATAAATCAATCTCCTCTGCTTATATATTGAAGATATTTTGCACCGGTGCTGTTTTTTTATGTAACCTACAATTTGAAATAACAATATTAGGGCAGAGACTTTTATTGAGACCAAGGGGCAACACGTAAGGCGAATTTCACGAAAATAAATATAAACCCTGTGGCCATGTGGAAATTCCTGGCCACAGGGTTTATGCAACGTTGGTCTTAATCCATCAGATTATAAATCGTAAGCGACTTCGCCGTGAATGGAGGTGTCCAGCCCCAGTATTTCCATCTTTTCGGGTACCCGGACTGAATCGAAAACATTGATGACTTTTAGAATTAGATAGGTTACGACAAAGGCGTAGACACCAGTAAAGACAACACCAAATACCTGAATCAGGAATTGGTGAACGTTACCCTGAACTAGCCCACTCGTGCCATTAACGACTGATTCGGCAAAGACACCCACCAGTATGGAGCCCAGAATACCGCCGACTCCATGAACTCCCCAGACGTCAAGGGCATCGTCCCAGTCAAGTTTAATTCGCACTTGTACAGCCAGATAACAAACAACGGAGGACAAAATGCCGATAATTACTGCAGCCCATGGTCGGACATAACCCGCTGCTGGCGTAATTGTTGCCAAACCAGCGACTGCACCGGTCAGAACGCCGACCATAGTCGGTTTCTTTTCATGAATCCAAGAAATTAATAGCCAAGTAATCATGGCCAGCGAACCAGCAATATCTGTATTCACAAAGGCCGTTGCCGCGATTCCATTAGCGGCTAAAGCGCTGCCGCCATTGAAACCGAACCAGCCAAACCATAAGAGGCCAGTTCCTAAGGCAACAAAGGCAATGTTATGGGGTGCGGCATTTTCCCCTGGCACCATAACTCGTTTGCCGACAAAAAAGACAGAGGCCAAGGCAGCAATGCCAGCGCTGACGTGAACAACGATACCACCTGCAAAATCAACCACGCCCATTTGAGCCAGAAAACCGCCGCCCCAGACCCAGTGGGTCAAAGGTATATAGACTAAAATGCTCCACAGGACTAAAAACTTCAGGTAGCTCTTAAAATTGACCCTGTCGGCAAAGGCCCCAGTAATCAAAGCAGGAGTTATAATAGCAAACATTGATTGATAAATATAGAATACTAAAAACGGTATCGTTGGCCCATAAGCAGGATTGGGGCTCATGCCGACTCCTTGTAACCCGAAATATTGAAGATTGCCGATCAGGCCATGCATGTCTTTACCAAAGGCTAGACTGAACCCGCCAAAAACCCAAATGGCTGTGACGATTCCCATGGAAATAAAACTCTGAATCATAATAGTCAAAACGTTCTTTTTTCGTACCAGGCCACCGTAAAAGAAGGCTAATCCCGGCGTCATTAGGCAAACCAGTGCAGCACTGATTAATACAAAGGCTGTATCCCCACTGTTGATCATCTCAAAATCCCTCCACTGTTTAAGATCGCTTGTTATTTACATCTTAAAACAGAAAAGCGGATTCGTTAATCAGGGTTATCCTGTATATTCTGAGAAATTCCTCTGTATTTTGTTAGGGCTCGATGAGGTGATTGCGGACAGCATATAAAACCAAATCCGTGATACTTTTCAAGCCTAGTTTATGCATAATATTCGAACGATGAGTTTCCACGGTCTTTAAACTCAAATTCAGCAGTTGAGCAATATCCTTGTTACTGTTTCCCTCGGCTAAAAGCTGTACTATTTCTCTTTCTCGGGAAGAAATAAGCTCAGCTTTCCCTCCTTTTCGGTTGAAATTGGCTACGAAGCCAGATACGACAGTTGAAGTAATATCTGAAGAAAGGTAAATTCCTCCAGTCTGTACGATTCTAATCGATTTTAGGAGTTCCTCCAGGGCGTTATCTTTTAAGACATAGCCGTTAACTTCCAATTGATACGCCCGGGCCACGAAATCCTCATTTTTATGCATAGTTAAAATAATTATCTTAATAGAAGGGTCTTCCTTTTTGAGACGAGCAGCGACTTCTAAACCATTGAGTCGAGGAAGAGAGATGTCCAAAATTGCAATATCTGGTTTCAGACGCAGAATTTCATCGAGGGCCTTGTGACCTTCGGCGGCCTCGCCAATCACTTCAATATCGCTTTCCTGTTGCAGTAAAAAGATTAGAGATTCGCGCAGTATTTTATGGTCATCGGCTAAAAACACCTTAATCGTCATAAGGTACCTCCATCATTAAGGTTGTCCCTTTTCCTTCTTCAGTGCTAATATGTAGCTTCCCACCGAGCATTTTTAGCCTCTCCTGGATGGAACTCAAGCCCAACCCGGCGTGGATTTCATTAACGTTAAAGCCCTGGCCGTTATCACTGATTTGAAAAAGATAAAGGTTGCTTCTGAGCCTGCTAAAGTTTACGGCGATTTGAGTCGCCTGAGCATGTTTTAAGATATTCGTCAAACATTCCTGAATGACCCGGTACAGATTTAAGCTAGCGGCTTCTTCCCAGATGGGCATTGTGGTTAGTAAATGATATTCAAACCGGATGCCACTGGCTTTTTCCAGGTTCTTCAATAAAACTTCGACAGACGCCGATAGTCCTTTCTCTTGCAAAAGAGCCGGTTTCAAATTAAATAAAACCCCTCGGATTTCCTCAATGGTTTCAGCTGTTAAGCTCACTGTGCGTTCGACCTGCCCACTTAACTGAGAATTCGGATGTTCAACCTTAATTTTCTGAGCAATCATGCCCAATTGTAGTTTTAAAGCTGCGAGGGATTGACCGACACCGTCATGAAGATCTCTTGCCAGTTTTACCCGTTCTTGCTCCTGAGTTTCCACGAGAAGCTTGGCTTGCTTCTGCAACAATTGATTTTGAACTTGGATTGTTCCGCTGAGGTCCTGAGTCAGAATCTCATAATGCGTCATTTTCAAATAGTCCTGCCAGGAATAAAGATCGGCGAATTCAACTATGTTTAATCCTTTTTCTTCTTCCTCTACGGAGACCCGTAGGCCAATCGTCTTATTAATCAGGTAAAACATCAAGAGCCCTAAACCAAACGCCCAGAGAAAATTAACACTCACGCCCGTCAATTGAACCAAAATTTTGACCAGGCGTGTTTGGCCATCCAAAATTTCCGATGGAGCTAAAAAAGCCAACAAGATCGTGCCCGTAGCGCCGCCAAAACCGTGAATGGACACCGCTCCCACGGCATCATCCAACCCGAGCTTTTCCAGCCACAATCCAGAAAAGACAACGACGGAACCTGAGATTAATCCAACTATAACGGCATCCTGTGGTTGGAGGTAGTTGGAACCGGCCGTAATAGCGACTAGCCCTCCCAAGGCTCCCGCAAAGATAGCCTCCATATAACTATGGTCTTTGAGGAAAAAATGGTTGGTTAGAATCGCACCGACAACTCCCGAAGCTGCCGAAAAATTGGTGTTTAATAGAATCAAACCGACTCGGTCATTAAACTCTAACAGGCTGCCACCGTTAAAGCCAAACCAACTAAACCATAAAATGAAAGTTCCTAAAGCTGCAAAGGGAATGTTGGATCGTCCTAATTTTTTTAACTTTCCGGTAGCATCCCAGCGATCTTTGCGTGCCCCGACCATGATAATTCCAGCTAAGGAAACCCAACCTGCCGTTCCGTGAACGACGGTAGCTCCGGCAAAATCTAAGAAACCCAGCTGTTTTAACCAGGCAGGTTGATTAAGGAATAAATCTCCCCATACCCAATGCCCAAACAGGGGATAAATGAAACCTGCAAGGAAACCTGCGGCGATCAGTAAGGGGAGTAGACGGGTTCTCTCAGACATACTCCCGGAGACAATCGTCACCGCGGTTCCGGCAAACATTAGTTCAAAAAAAACAAACACATATCCCAGGGAAGGATAAGTAAGAGGCAGATGGCTGAGTAACCAGTAGTTGCCACCGAAAATTCCCAGATGAGTGGGTCCGAACATCAGTGCAAAACCCAAAAAACAGTAAACCAAGGTCGTGATGACAAACGTGAGGATGTTTTCAATGGCCACACTAATGACATTCTTGGATTGGATAAATCCAACTTCATAGCAAACAAAGCCGGCCTGCATAAAGAAAACAAAACTCGCACTTACGATGATCCAGAGGTGATTCATATTCATGGTATAAATAGCTCCTTAAAAACGAAAACATTAGACATTTGTGTGTATAAAGCTTTGCGAAAACAGCTTAGTATACATTATTCGCCTACAGGGATCAAGGTATGCTGTTATACCCCTACACAAAAGAGACGAGGAAGCTTAACCAACCGCAAGTGTAAAATTACCAGTGTTTTTATCACTCCCTTGAAGAAGAATGAAAGAGATAGGGTGCTCCAATTTGAGAAGTTGCGCTTACACAAAGTTGTTCAAGAGCTCGAGATGAACTCTCCTTTTGGGGGTAAAGCTGTGATATATTGATACTATCATCTTAGTCAAAGGGAGGAAAGCAGTCTAGATGGACAAGACTATTCGGAAAATGATACCTGCAGAATTGGAAAGTATCTACCAACGTATTGAACTTGATTTTGCAGTAGGCGAGTATGCTCCATTGAATGTTTTGGCCAAACAGATTGAAAAGGGTGTACAACAAGGTTCTATTTTTCATAATGGTGAAAATGATGTTGCCTATTCAATTTGCGCAGATGGATGCGCCAACGGATATGTCCTCATTAGTTTATTGTCAGTGTATAATGATTTTAGGGCCCTTGGTCTTGGGTCGACTTTCCTAGAAGCCTTGATTAGAAATTATTCCCTGAAGCAAGGTGTTGTCGTTGAAGTTGAAAAGCCTGAGAACTCAAGAACTGACGAGGAAAGATTACTCTGCGAAAAAAGAATAAAATTCTATCAAAAGGCAGGGTTTAATTTGGTTCCTAACATCGATTATTCAATATGGGATGTTCCAATGCATCTTATGGTATTACCATTGAATGCGTCTATGAATACTATGAATAAGATGATTGGACAAATAATACGCGAAATATACATAGGACTTATGGGAAAACGCTATATTCATAAATTGGAATTTAGTTATGTATTACCCCAGGACATTAAAAGAGATGATCAGGATCAGAAAGGTTCAACATTATGACATGAGGGGGGAAGTTGTGTTTCAGATAACGGACGGAGAACTTGAGTATTTAATTAGAATAGCTCCAGAAATTAAATACCCCAAAGGGCAGATCGTTTTTTCAACCTGCCAAAGGACAAATGAAGTTTATTATATTAAAAGTGGTTTGGTTAAGATTTACCGCACTACATCAGACGGTCGTCAGGTGTCTGTTGCAATCCGGTATCCAGGTGACTTTATTGGTCTGGCTGAAGTGCTGAGTCATGTTAATGAGAGAGAGTATAGTGCAGAGGCAATGGACAATGTATCTATTATAATTATCGGAAAGGATAGCTTTAAAAAAATGCTGACCGAAATGCCCGAGTTTTCCGAGAAGCTGATCAGGCTGATGAGTGATAGGTTAAGGGAAGCACAGAATACAATCTATGATTTTATCATGAACCCTATTCAAGGGCGGCTAGCCATTCTTCTGTTAAATATGGCGGAACGTGCAGGGACTGAAGGAGACGATGGTCTTATTCGTGTGCGATTGCGAGTTACCCAGGAAGAACTTGCCTGCGTAATAGGCTCAGCACGTCAAACGATTTCGTCTCTCCTCAACTTGCTTAAGGAAGACGGGGGCATCCAATATGAAGGTAGAGAGATTGTTAGCGTCAACCCAAACAAACTAAAAACATGGATTCAGGAATAAGAAACGGAACTCTCATTAATAGAAGTGAGAGTGTTGAAATTGGATAAAAGTTATTTTACAAAATGAAATAAAAGCTTAGCCGATAAAATAAAGGTCTTGTATATTACCTTTATTTTATCGGCTGGCTTTTATTTTTTGTCACCAATACGACAGAAATGTGTCTCCAATTCGGTTTTCAGTACTTTGGTTTATTGTTAATATATTCACATGTGGTAAAACGCTTACAGAGGGGTGAGCTAAAAAGAATTAAAGGTTACCTTTGGATTACAATATGAAAGAATGGAGGGTGTTACATGTCTGAGTTTACCTCACAAACAAAAACAAAGAGTACGAAAGTTATGGCGAAATCCACTGGAATTAAACATAACAAGTATGCATTACCTGGATTTATTTTTTCTTGGATAGTATTTGCGGCAATCTTAACAATGGTTCCCACGTCTGAAAGTCTCACTGGAGGTGGTCGAGCAGCCTTGGCTGTGATGGGTTGGGCTACAACAATTTGGTTGACCAATGGATTGCCTTTAGCAGTTTCAGGTTTGATGATACCGGTGTTATTATCCCTTACCGGTGCTAGTAAAAAGCTCCCCGAAGCCTTTAGCGGCTTTACTAATGACGTTACCTTCCTTATTCTTGGGTGTTTTATTCTGGCTGCTGTTATGCAAGTCACTGGCTTAGACAAACGGATTGCACTCAGTATTGTTTCAAGAGTTAAACCCACAGTAGGGAGTGTTTTGAAAGGCATAATTGGGGCTCACCTAGTAACCGCTGTACTTGTTCCTGCTACCAATGCCAGAGGAGCACTTTTCTTGCCGATCATTCAAGGGTTAAACAGTTTATTTGAGAAAGCAGGTGAGGGTGCTAGGGCAAGAAAGGTATTTACAATGGTAGGTATCGGTTTCGCCTCACTGGCTTCCGGAACTATTTTGATGCACAGCCATATGTCGAATGTCATCGTGGCTCAAACCATTAATCAGGCCATGAAAAAAGACGTTATCACTTGGGGTTCATGGGCCTGGATGAATTGGCCTTTGCTGGGAATTCTGGTCATCATATATTACTGGGTTAATTGGGTCATGAAATCTAAAAATATTGAAGTCCCTGGTGGTATCTCGGAAATCAAACGCCAAAAAGAAGCGATGGGTAATATGACGACTACTGAATGGATTGTATTAGTAACCTTTGGCATTGCTATTTTATTGTGGGCAACCGAACAAATTCATGGTTATAATATGGCCTTAGTTGCCCTAGTCGCTGTGATGGTGCTATTTATTCCGGGCCTTACCAACTTTTCTTGGCAAAAGGTACAATCCAATACCCTCTTTGGTACTTGGTTGTTGCTCTGTGGTTCCTTGTCGCTGGTATCCGCTTTTTCAAAGACCGGTGTAGACAAGTGGATTGCCTCTCACTTAGTTGGTTTAGCACCGGCTTGGGGTTGGATTGGTGTTAGTATCTTCATCTGTGTGGTTGTGCAAATTAGCCGATTAGGTATTGTGAGTAACGTTGCGGCTGTAACCCTCTTGGCCCCTATTGTGGCTGCAATGGCCCCTATGCTTGGGCTGAACACCGTTGCCTTTACTATGATGGTGTTAAATGTGGATAGTTACGCCTTTGTTTTACCCATCTCGGTAACAGCCTGCCTAATCGCCTATGGAACCGAGGAATTTACCTTTGGCGAATTTGTTAAAGTAGGTGCTCCTATCACCTTAATGGTAATTTTCTATATGGTTTTAATCATGGTACCTTGGTATGCAGTAACCGGGTATCCCATCTGGGTACCCGTTCATTAACCTATTTAGGGAGGAAGATTCGATGTCAAGAGCAAATTTGCCCCAATCCTTTGATAAAATAGATGAGGTTCGCATCGATACAGATATTCTGATTATCGGCGCAGGAAATGCTGGCTGTTTCGCCGCCATTGAAGCCAAGCGTCTTAACCCTCATTTGAAGGTTACTTTAATGGAGAAAGCACACATCGACCGGAGTGGATGCCTAGCTGGTGGTATGGACGCGATTAATACTTATATAAAAAAGGATCGCACCATCGAAGACTTCGTTCGTTGGAGTCGTTCTCAGGCTGGTGGGCTGATCCGTGAAGATTTGACCATTTCGATGGCAGAAGTTTTAAACAAGCCTATCGAAGAATGGGAAGAGTGGGGTATGCCCATTAAATATGAAGAAGATGGGGAAGAGTACAAAACTAGGGGTAAATGGGATATCACCATTAGCGGTTCGGAGATGAAAGTCATTTTGGCTGAAAAGACCCGTCAAACTGGATGTGAAATCATAAATCGTGTAGTAGCTACCAACTACCTTATGGAGGGGAATAAAGTCATTGGTGCTATTGGTTTTGGTGTGAGAGACGGCAAGGTGTATATCATTCGAGCTAAGGCAACCATTATAGCCACCGGTGGTGCAGCTGGTTTGTATAAGCCGTATCAAAACGATGGTAATGACAGCCACCACCAGCTATGGTATGCCCCTTTTAATGTAGGGACTGGTTTTGCGATCGGTATTCGTCAGGGTGCTGAAATGACGACCTTTGAAATGCGCTGGTGTGCCACACGAACCAAAGATTTTAATGGTCCCATCGATACCATTTCAGTGGGTTATAAAACACCGATGATTAACTGCAAGGGCGAGCAGATTCTGAAAACCCGTTACGCTCACCTAGGTGGGGATGCCGCTCCCCGCTATATCCGAGCTAACGCGCCCATGGATGAGTGGCGTGAGGGTCGTGGTCCTTGCTATGTGGATACCACGCACATGACTCCCGACCAAATCCATGATATGAAATACGATTATCTAAATGAGCGCCCCAGCTATGTCTTATTTCTAGCCAGCCGAGCACAGGATTTAAGTAAGGAACCCATCGAAATTTATGGCTCTGACCCATACATTGTGGGGGGACATACAGCTAGCGGATATTGGGTTGATGTAAAAAGAGCTACCACCTTACCCGGATTATATGCCTGTGGTGATGTGGCGGGTGGCACACCCAATAAATTTGTGGGCGGTTGTGCTGCTGAGGGGCTCTTGTCTGCTAGGGCTGCCGTTGACTATGTGGCTAGTGTAGAGCAGGGTATCATTAACGAGGAGCAAATTTCCCAGGAGAAGGACAGGATTTTTGCACCTGGTTTCCGCCATAGTGTCGTGGGTGACGGTGTTAAACCCCGAGAAATGGAAGAACGGCTGCAGCGGCTGATGGATGAATATGCTGGGGGAGTGCACCAGTTTTTCAGAATGAACAAAGAAGGTTTGGAATATGCTCTGCGCAACCTCAAGATTTTGAAGGATCAAGTCAAATACCTAATTGCAACCGATCTTCATGAGTTGATGGATGCTCACGAAGTCATTGATCGATTAGACGTAGCTCAGGTACTGGTGCACCACCTGATGTACCGTGAAGAAACCAGATGGGCAGGCTGGCAAACCCGTGCTGATTTCCCAGAAAAGAACGATCAAAAATTCGATTGCTTTGTAAACTCCCGTTATAACCCCGAAACTGGAGACGTAGAAATGTTTACTCGCCCCTATGAACAAATCATCTCGGGGGACCGTTTAAAAGCTTAAGAAAGGAGGGTGACGAGATGCCACCAGTAGTATATCAAGATAAATGCAAAGGGTGCGGGAAATGCGAAGAGATATGTCCCGGAGATTTAATGGAATTAGATGAGAATAAGAAAGCTTTTTGTAGAGCTAAAAGAGATTGCTGGGACTGCATGGCCTGTGTAAAAGCCTGCCAATTCGAGGCCATTGAAACTAGAATTCCGTATCAATTGGGGTACTATCCAGCTAGACTTATCCCTAAGATGAAAGAAAAAGAAATTGAGTGGACCTGCATTGATATCAATGGTAAGGTTGATAAGTTCCTAGTAAAGACCCACAACAAATAAGTAGAACTTGATCGTTGAAAGCATCAAACAAGTACAGAGGTGTTGGTCACAGGGTGTTCCGCCTGTCGCATGCACATCGTAGATGGTTTGAATCGACAGAACGACGATGTATTGAAAGAGGCAGCTCAAGTGTTTGGGAATTAGATCATCTTCGATCATCTTAAATCATTGCTGAAAACAACAAGGCACTAAGAATTCATCTTAGTGCCTTGTTGAAGTTTTAAATGGAGGTAGGGCATTGGTTTTATCGTTAAACTGATAAATACATTGCTCTAACTTCGTCGTTTTCGGCCAAAGCTTCAACAGTTGCTTCAAAACGTACTTGTCCTTTTTCTAGCACATAGCATCGGTTGGCCAATTTTAGCTTCGAAATGGTATAATATGAAGAAAAGACAAAAAGTCAGGGTGATGAGGTAACGATGATCAAGGTTTATAATAGAAAGACCGGAAACTGTGAAATTGAAAAAGTTGCTGGAGAGTCGTACATTAATTGGATATATTCATCTTCTATGGGAATGAAGTTCTTAGAGCTATTTGTAAAGAAAAAACTCGCTTCAAATCTATGCGGGTATTATTGTAATAGAGTGATAAGTAGAACCAGAATTAAAAAGTTCGTCGACGAATTTAAGATTGATATGTCTCGCTTTGAAATACCCAAAGGTGATTTTCGGACCTTTAATGAATTCTTTCATCGAAAGCTAAAAGCGGACTATAGACCAGATGTGAAGGATAAAAGCATCCTAATTTCCCCCTGCGATGGTAAGATTTTGGCTTATGAGGATATCGATATCAAGAAGCTTGTCCAGATTAAAGGAATCACTTATTCTTTGGGAGAACTTATAGGGGCGGACTCTGTAAGTTCAAAGTATGCAAAAGGCAGTTGCCTTATTGTGAGGTTGAGCCCCTCAGATTATCACAGGTTTCATTTTGTCGATGATGGGGTATGTAGTCAAACAACGAAAATTAAAGGATTTTATTATTCTGTAAATCCTACATCGATCAATAAGATTAATAAGATCTTTTGCTCGAATAAACGCGAATGGAGCATACTTCGTTCGGATAATTTTGGCGAAGTGCTGTATGTTGAGGTCGGTGCTACGTTTGTTGGTTCAATTATTCAAACTTATATGGAGAATAGAAACATAAGAAAGGGAGACGAAAAGGGCTATTTCAAATTTGGTGGGTCGACAGTTATCCTTTTTTTCAAAGATGGGGTAGTTAAAGTCGACAAGGATATTATGGAGCAGACTGCAAAGGGAATTGAATGTTCCGTTGAAATGGGAGAAAGAATAGGTCTTGCGACTTTTAAGAAGAAGTAGTAATTACGTAAAAACATTTAATCAAAGAAAATAGCAATAAATTATTAGAACGTTAGCTATCCCTTAAATCGATGTGGGCTACCTCAAGCCTGCTGCCGTTTTAGGGGATTTGTTTATAGTTTTATTACTTATGCCTATGGCCTGACAAAGGTTATTTATTAAGTGATGTCGAAACGTAAGATATTACTCCAAAAACGGGGTTAATAACACAAAACTAAGTAGGCACCTTAGTTGATTCGAGTATAGTCGCTGTTTTTAAATAATAACTCTCGCACCTAAAATGGGAGGGGCAAATTTATGGATATAATAGATTCTTTTTTGATCTTCTGCGTTGAAGAAGTACGGTACGCGTTGGAAGTGGCAGCGGTGAAACGGATTGTACGTGCTACCGAAGTGACATTTTTGCCAGAAGCGCCTGACTCCGTCCGCGGACTTATCAATGTTGCGGGGGAAATCATTCCAGTGATTGACATGCGTCAGCGGCTCGGTTTAGCTGGCCGGGAGATGGAGCTAAGTGACCGATTTATTCTCTCGAACATGGCTGGTATGTCGATAGCTTTGTTAGTGGACAGGGTGGAAGGGGTAGTCGAGCTGCCTATACAGTCGGTAACAAGTGTGAAGACTGCGGTCCAAGATACCGTAACTAAAGCAGTTACCGTCGAGGGAAATATAGTTCTTATTCAACCTTTGGAGGCCCTTGTTTCTGAGGTTGCTCTCTTGCAGCTAGTGGACATTGGGCTGGAGGATATAAATGAATGAAGATTATTGGTTAAAGCAACTCGGCGTCTTAATCTCTGAGAAAATTGGTCTGCATTTCTCGGAGAACAGGATGCAAGATCTTCGACAGGCTGTGCAAATTTTCACTCAAGAGCATGGTCAGGGAGATACCGGATTATTCATTCAATCACTTATAGCCTCCACGCTAACTGAACAGCAGATTAAGACCTTGTCTAGTTGCCTGACGGTGGGTGAAACATACTTTTTCCGGGAGATGAAGAGCCTGGAGGCATTCAGGGATCATATTATTTCCGGATTCACTAGGCACCAGTCGGGGCGGGAACGAAGGCTTAGGGTCTGGAGTGCGGGTTGCAGTTCAGGAGAGGAGCCCTACACTGTGGCGATGCTGATCGACCAAATGATTCCCGAGACTAGAAACTGGGATATTCGTATTTATGGCACCGATATTAATCTGCAAGCTCTCGAAAAGGCTCGGCGAGGGGTTTACACAAAATGGTCGTTCCGTGGAACGCCGGATACCCTGAGGGATCGATACTTCGAACCAGCAGGGCAGGGAACGTATGCGGTGAAAGATCGCTTCAAGGACATGGTTTCTTTTTCCTACCTTAATCTAGCCACGGATGATTACCCAGCGGTACTAAACACTCAGAAGATGGATGTAATCTTCTGTCGGAACGTTATCATGTATTTTACGCCCCGAATGATTCAGCGGGTAATTCGGCGGATGCATCGCTACCTAGTAGATGGGGGATGGCTGATCGTAGCCCCTAGCGAGACATCAACACTACTTTCTTCAGAGTTCTCAACGGTTTCGTTCGAAGGGGCGACTCTCTATCGAAAAGTCAATCAAGAGCCATCTGTTCACAAGGTGTGGGCTCCGGCGGCCTCGGCAGTACCAGAACCGTTTCTGACTGCACCATCAATGTGGCCCGAAACCGTACAGATATTCCCGGAGGTATTCCTGTCGGCATCCACGGTGCCACCACGTGAGGATAATGAACGACGATATAAAGATGCGTTGGCCGCTTACCAAGATGGTCGTTATGATGAAGCGGTTGCTACGCTACAAATGATTTGTCCGGGGAACGGATACGGACAACATCAGTCGGAGACTGAGGGTAATGTATTTGCCCTGAGGGCTCGCATCTTAGCGAATCAGGGGAACCTTGAACAGGCCGTTGAGTGGTGTGAAAAAGCTATCACTAAGGATAAGATCAATCCCGATCACTGGTTCCTTCTTGCTATGATACTAATGGAACAGGGACAGGAAAAGGCTGCCGTTCAAGCACTCAAGCGTTCTTTGTATCTTAAGCCAGAGTTCATTGCAGCCTATTACTTGTTGGGAACTCTTGCACTCCGAGAGAACAGGCCTAAAGATTCGAATCGGTATTTTCGACAGGCAATATCGTTGCTGTCCAACGTACCAAAGGAAAAGACCTTGATGGAGTTGGACGGGATGACTGCTGGTCGACTGAGGGAAACGATTCAAACGTTGATGATTGAAGAAGGGATTTGAGAGTGATGAAGGAAAGCCTTTCTGATCAACAAAAGAAAAAAATATTTATGGATAGAGCAAAGGATCTGGCACGCGAAAACAATGATGAAACAGCCGAGGGCGAGAGCATCGGGGTGGTAGAGTTCAGATTGTCCAATGAAAAATATGCCATTGAGTCCAGGTATGTACGGGAAGTGCTCCCACTCAAGGAGCTGACAGCCGTTCCTTGTACCCCGCCCTACATACTTGGTATCATCAATGTGCGCGGACAAATCCTTTCCATCATTGACTTAAGAGTTTTCTTTGAATTGCCGCGGGAAGCGGTAACCTTTGCCACCAAGATCCTCGTGCTCAGCTCGAACGAGATGGAGTTAGGAATTGTAGCGGATGCGGTAACTGGGGCGCGATCTATTCAACTCGAACAGATGCAAGCAGGACTGCCAACCTTAACAGGCATCCGCGAGATTTATTTGCGTGGGGTTGTTGGGGATGATCTTGTATTCCTTGATGCGGCAAAGCTACTGGCGGATAAGCAGATTCTAGTCAATGAAGAAGTCGAAGAGTAGCAAACGCATGTTAGGAAGGATTTATATTTAGGTGTATCAAATTTGTAGAGGAGCATGATCATGTTTAATCTTAAGAATATAAAGATAGGACGGAAACTCGGGCTCGGGTTTGGGATTATTGTTCTTATTGTCATGGTCGTTGGTTCGATCGGGTATTATGGAATAACGCTCATGTCACAGGAGATGCGTTATATAAGTGGAAATAGTATTCCTGATCTTCAAAATCTCGCTACCCTCAACTATCAACGCATGGTTATACGTGCCGATTCAATGACTGTGGCTGCAACAGAGTCTCAAGTAAACGCGGATGATACTCTAAAAAGTGTGATGACTAGACGCAAAGCAAGTTGGGAAATAGTGGATCGTTCCTGGGGTATATTGGTAAGAACTCCGCAGACTTCTGATCAAGGCAGGGAATTAATGAAGCAGCTTGAAGGCGAATACACGGCCTGGCGAACTCTGTATGTCGATCTTGATAGGACTATCGAGCAGATTGCGCTAAACACAGATGCCAAGCAGAAGCGGGCGCTCTATGCCAAATATTCGGAGCTTGTGGTACGTATGATTCCGATATCAGATAAAATGGGTGCTACTTTCGATAGAATCACAGAAAATAACGTGGTTAACACTAATCAAATAATCAAGGAGCATATTGCAAAAGCAGATTTTCTCAAATTATTGAGCCTAATCACGATTGTCTCGAGCATCGTGCTAGTAATTATTCTGTCTGTGGTTATTACACGCAGTGTGAGCGTTCCGATTATGGCGGCTGTGGAGTTTCTCACCTGTATTAGTCAAGGTGATTTGATCCAAGAGGTTCCCAAGACACTATGCGACCGAAAAGATGAAAACGGGGATCTTGCGCGGTCCATGCAGACTATGATTGAAAACCTCCGCACTCAGATTCGTGATATTTCTCAGGTCTCCAATGGTCTTGTCCTTTCTGCCAGCGAAATAGCGTCATCAGTATCACAGGTGACTAGCGGGGCACAAGAGAACTCTGCGGCAGTGATGGAGACGACAACGACTGTAGAAGAGGTCAAGCAGACGGTAAACGTGACGAGCCAGAAGGCCAGAGAGGTGGCAGATAAAGCTCAACAGGGCCTCCAAGTGGCCTATGACGGTCGGCAGACGTCTGAGAATTTGGCTATTGGAATGCAGCACATTCGTGAACAAATGACGCTGGTTGCAGATACAATTATGAAGCTCAGTGAACAGAGCCAGGTGATCATTGAGATTACTACCACGGTCGAGGATTTAGCTGACCAGTCCAATCTTCTGGCAGTGAATGCGGCTATAGAAGCAGCTAAGGCTGGGGAACACGGCAAGGGTTTTGCAGTAGTGGCACAAGAGATCAAAAGCCTTGCGGAACAATCGAAACAAGCTACAAAGCAAGTGCGGAGTATTTTGAACGATATTCAGAAGGCTACAGGAGCAGCGGTGATGGCAACGGAACAGGGAAGTAAGGCTGTTGATGAAGGAATGAAAGAAGCTACGAGGGCGAGTGAATCAATTCAAGCATTGAGCAAAAACTTTTCGGAATCGACTCAATCTGCCGCTCAAATCGCAGCCGCTAATAAGGAGCAGCTCATGGCGATCGATCAGGTAACATCGGCGATGCAAAATATCGAAGAAGTGACCACCCAGAACGTAGCAAGTATGAGGCACTTAGAGATCGCGGTACAAAGTCTGAAAGACATGGGCCAAAATCTCTCTAGAACTGTAACTCGCTACAAGGTTTAAGTTCCATCGAGTTGGAGGTGAGCCACAATGAGTATATCTGAAGACGAATTTCTAAAAGAGTTGCGTAAGGTCTTTACGATTGAGGCTGAGGAGCATCTGCAAACGATTGTTGCTGGTCTGATCGATATCGAGAAAAATAAAGACCCAGCTGGGTATAAAAATATCATTGAAGCCATATACCGGGCGGCTCACAGTCTCAAGGGAGCCTCACGTTCAGTGAACATGATGGGCATAGGGATTGTCTGCCAGTCCGTAGAGAGTGTTTTTTCAGCGATGAAAAACGGCTTTTTGACACTCGGTTTCGGCGACTTTGATACACTTCATCGTGCAGTTGACGGCATCGCACGCATGTTAAGCTCGCCTTCGGGTGAAGGGGGCGAAGCAGTGGACGCACTTACTGGGCCACTAGACTGTATCGTGAGTGGCATTAAAAAGTCTAAGCAGCAGGAGTCATCTCTGCCTCTTGCGGACCCGATCTTGGTTGAGCCTATTGTGGGTTCTACCCTCTCATTCGTTGCGGAGGAACCATTAAGATGGTCGGAATTTCATAGCACGGAGCAATTAGAACAGGAACAGGAGGTTTCCAACGGAGAGATATCCGCAACTCCCGCTACGGATATAATGGCAATGGTGGAGACCATCCGGGTTGAAGCGACCAAACTCGACTCCATCCTCCTGCAGGCAGAAGAACTGATTTCCATAAAACTCGCGGGGGAACAGCGCATTTCAGAACTTGAAGATATTCTGACCCTATTCGGGCCCTGGAAAAAGGAGTGGGAGAAGGTAGGTACGAGGGCCCAAGTTTCGCCTGAACGAAGCCATACGGATTCTCAGGCATCGTTTGACTGGAATTACTCCCGCCTGCTTGATGCAGAAACTAAGCTAAAGGGCTTGAAAAAAGCTCTTCACTCCGATCTTCGAACAAACGGGATGTTGGTTGATCGTTTATTGGAAGGTACAAAAACCGTGTTGATGCTGCCCTTTTCGACTCTGCTGAGGGCGTTACCAAAAATGGTGCGTGATATCTCACGCCAGCAGAATAAAGAAGTAGACTTGGTGATTAGTGGTGGTGAAATCAAAGTTGATAAACGCATTCTCGAACGGATTAAGGACCCCTTGGTTCATCTTGTGCGCAACTGCATTGATCACGGTATTGAGAAAACGGCTACGCGTCTGGCAAATAACAAGCCAGCCTTCGGCACGATCTTAATCAGCATATCTCAGGTCGAAGGTACTAAGATTGAGGTACAGGTTACCGATGACGGAAGCGGGATTGATCTGGATCGCGTACTAGGAAGTACAGTCAACCGCGGTTTGCTTTCCGAAGAGGGCGCGAACGTCCTGGATAAGCAGTCAGCTTTACAACTGATCTTCGAATCCGGAGTTTCCAGCAGTAACATCATCACGGACATTTCTGGCCGTGGGCTTGGAATGGCGATTGTGAAGGAGGCTGTCGATAAACTGGGCGGCAGCATCGCCATTGAAACTCGTAAGGAGAAAGGCACCACCTTCAGGATTTGCCTTCCCTTGACGCTGGCCACATTCCGAGGAATCTTGATCAGAGAATACGGGCATAGTTTCACTTTGCCAACATCGAGTGTTGAACGTGTGATCCGAATCAGGAAGGATGAGGTTAGGAGTGTAGAAAACCGCGAAATCGTTGCAGTAGAAGGTGTTCCCCTTTCCCTGGTGAGGCTCGGTGCTGTACTAGGACTCGATCCAGTTGCCGATGGATTGGAAGTGTCGGATTTAATGACCATTGTTATTTTGAAGTCTGGCCAGAACCGCATGGCTTTTGTAGTCGATAAGCTCCTAAATGAGCAGGAAATTCTGATCAAAAATCTTGGCAAACAGCTTGTGCGCGTACGGAACATTGCAGGAGCCACAGTCTTGGGATCGGGACAGGTCGTTCTTGTCTTGAATGTTGTCGATCTGATGCGGTCTGCTACCCGTACTGCTAAGACAGCTCCGAATGTTCCGCTGGCAGCAAAAGCCGTGACAAAGCGAAAAGTAGTCCTCGTCGTGGAGGATTCTATCACATCGAGGACGCTGTTTAAAAACATACTTGTCTCGGCGGGGTTTGATGTTCATACTGTTGTAGATGGGATGGAAGCGTGGATAGCGCTTAAGGAGAAGCCATTTGACATTGTAATTTCGGATGTGGAAATGCCGAGAATGAACGGCTTTGACCTAACTGCCAAAATTCGGAGTGAAGCAAAATTGGCCGAACTTCCAGTTGTATTGGTTACCTCACTCGTATCGAGGGAGGACAGGGAGCGGGGTGTTGATGTCGGAGCAGATGCCTACATCGCAAAAAGCAGCTTTGATCAGAGTAATCTTCTTGAGGTCGTTCGACGACTGGTTGGTTGAGGGTAGTTTGCAGTACGTTTATGATGGAGGATATAAGGAATGATTAAGGTTCTTATTGTCGATGATTCCGAAGTACATCGGAATTATTTGACCTATATCTTAAGCTCTGATTCTGAAATCCAAGTGATAGGCCAGGCTGCTAACGGCAAGGAGGCCTTGGATTTCCTGAAGTCTCATCAACTCGATGTCATAACGATGGATATATATATGCCGGAAATGGATGGGTTTGAGGTTACACGCCGAATTATGGAGAACAAGCCGGTACCTATCGTGATCATTAGTGCCGTTTGGGATCCTAGGGAGGTAGAAAAAACGTTCAAAGCCATGGAAGTCGGGGCAGTATCACTTTTGGAGAAACCAGCAGGTATAGGGAGTCCGAATTACGAGAAGAATGCTGCAGAATTAATTGCCATGGTCAAGCAGGCAGCGGTGGCCAAGGTAGCCCGAATCCGGCCGCGGCGTGTCCCAGAGTCTACACCTGTTGTGATTCCGCCAACTAAGAAAAAGAGGAGGGAGATTGAGGTTGTCGTGCTAGGCGCTTCGACAGGCGGGCCAGCGGCGATTCAGCAATTTCTCACAGGTTTACCCAAGGATTTCCCCTTGCCAATCCTAATTGTTCAGCATATTAGCAGCGGCTTCACCCGGGGATTCGTGGACTGGCTGAATGAATCATCCCCTCTTCATGTATATGTTGCCACTCAGGGTGAACGTATTCAGGGAGGTCGTGTCTATGTAGCGCCGGAAGAGTTTCAGATGGGTGTCAACGATAGCGGGATCATTAAACTAAGAGAGGATCCTCCACAGCATTTTGTGCGTCCTGCAGCATCCTATCTTTTCCTGTCGGCGTTGAAAGCCTTCGCGAATGGCACCGCCGGCATACTGCTAACAGGGATGGGCATTGACGGGGCGGTTGAACTTAAACTGATCAAGGATGCGGGAGGGATTACGTTCGCTCAGGACCATGATAGTTCGATCATCCATGGCATGCCCGGGGAAGCTATAAGGTTAGGTGGCGCTGACTACGTGATGCCACCCAGGGATATTGCCTCTGTATTAGTGGATCTGGTTACAAAAACGTTTAATTGATGGTGTTAGAGGAGGGTGAACTATGGAAATGAAAGGCAAAATCTTAATCGTAGAGGATAGTTTGACTCAAGCAATGCGCCTTCAATTTCTTTTGCAACAGAACGGTTATGTCGTACGTGTGGCAAGTGATGGTGTCAAGGGCTTGGCGGCAGCGAAGGCGGAGAAACCGACGATTATTATTACAGATGTTATGATGCCTGAAATGGATGGGTACGAGTTATGCACTAGGATCAAGCAGGATGTAACCCTTAAGGATATCCACGTGGTGCTGTTGACATCGCTTTCCGATCCCCGGGATGTCATCAGAGGGCTACAGTGCGGAGCGGACAATTTTCTCACGAAACCATACGACAATGAACAGCTGCTTCGTCGGGTGCACCACATCCTTGTGAATATGGAAATGCGCAAAGAGGGCAACGCTCAGATGTCAGTTGAAGTATTCTTTGGGGGTCAGCGTCACACGCTAACCTCGGATCGAGTACAGATCATCGACTTGCTCTTGTCCACATTCGAGTTAGCCGTGCTTCAGAGCACCCATTTGGAGAAGGTTAGCGCGGACTACCGCAACGCCCTGGAAGACGTTAAGCGTGCTGAAGCCAATTTAAGAACGCTGATGGATATGAACGGGGACGCTATTGTGGTGGTCGACGGCCGGCAACTTGTCCGGTATGTGAACCCTGCGGCTGAGGGGATCTTCGGCCGAAGGGTGGATGAAATTCTGCATAAGCCCTTTGACTTTCCGATAGAAGTAGGGCAGCAAGAGATTACGATCAAGTGCGCTGGTGGGCAGCGGCTGATTGCCGATATGCGCGTCGTGAACTCCAAGTGGGATGGCGAAGATGTGCGCCTGGCCACAATTAGAGATATTACTGAAACCGCGATGTTGCGGGAACGCTTGCAGACAGAATCTATTACAGACTCACTTACAGGTCTTTACAATCGTCGTGGATTAATGACGCTTGGCGAAAATCAGCTTAAACTAGCTAGTCGGATGAAGAAACGGATTGTTTGCCTATTTGTCGACTTGGATGGATTCAAGATAATCAATGATATGCTAGGTCATGAAGAGGGCGACAAGGTACTTCGAGACGTAGCTCAAATCCTGAAAAAGGTTTTTCGAGAAACAGACCTCATCGCACGGGTAGGAGGGGATGAATTCGCTGTGTTGGCGCTCATGTCGGGGACGGAATCTGCAGATGAGCTGATCGCTCGTCTACAGGAGACTATCGCCCAGTATAACGTGAATGGTTGCCGACCGTATCCCCTGTCTATGAGTATCGGAACCAAGTTCGGTGACTTGGAAGCGCCAAGTTCAATCACCAAATTGATGTCTGGGGCGGACAAACGGATGTATGAGCAGAAATCAGTCAAGAAATGCGCATGTGAAGAAGCAAATTCGGCCGCAGAATAATCCTATAATTAGGCCTTTGTTTTTCACAGAGGCTTAATTATAGGCTTTTCATTGAGATTTCTCCTGCATATCTCAGGGCGATTTCAGCCACGATTTTCATTAACGTCGATTCTCGGCACTGTCAGGTCCGATTAATCCAAAAATTCCAGCTTCTTTACCATTCTAACAGTCTTGTAAATGACTTAATAGTTCTTTATGTGTCCGAAGTAAAATTTGAATATCTTCTTCTGATAGTTTTTCCAAGGCACTAATCATGGCTTGATAAGACAGCGGATTCTGGACAGATCGTCTCGATAATTCTTTACCTGTAGTTGTTAATGTCAATTGAATTTCCCTACGGTCTACTTCGGATGTTTTTCTCTCAACTAGACCTGAATTGACAAGGCCATCGACATTAACGCTTACAGTACTTTTAGAGAGCTGCAACTTTTCAGTAATATCTTTGAGGGTTATTTCAGGAGAAGAATATATGGTATTTAAAATTCCCATTTGTTGTAACGTTAGTCCCAGACTTACGGCGTTTTGTAGAGCAAATTTGGTAAGTGTTTTACTAATTGTCACAAAAGATTGTACCACCTCTGCTGCTCGCTTAACTTTGTCATTGTTGTAATCCATACATATGCCTCCTATAATGGTTCGTGATAAAACGATTTAGATATGAACTATTATAGTATATTGGGATAAGATGACAACTGCAAGCACCTTTGAACCAACGGAGAAATGGAAGCCTTTTCGTTCTTAGGAATGCTTTGTTCAAGTACTGAGCCTCAATTCCAGCGGCAAATGGAATTGAGGCTGTTAGCTTTTGAATTAAATGTTCTACTTATCTATTGTGTTAATGATCCTGATTATGCATATACATGTAACCTAAACCATAATTAGGAAGGTCAACAAATGCAGAAACAAAGCTTAGTTAAAGGCGTATTTGTCCTCACGATAGCAGCCTTCATAACTAAAATATTAGTTTTAGCAAATTCAATCGTTCAGTCAAGAGTTCTTGGTTCTGAAGGAATTGGGTTAAAAATGATGGTTATGCCATTCATGGGATTGATGATAACATTGACAACCATAGGGCTTCCCGTTGCTATTTCTAGATTGGTGGCGGAAGCAGATGCTCAAAGAAACGGAGCAAAAGTTAAAAAGATACTTGTAGTATCTTCAACCATAACCGGAAGCTTGAGCATTGTTGTAGCCTCTCTATCTATTTTATGTGGTAACGCATTTTCCTCATACTTTTTAACGGATCAGCGTTCTTATTATTCATTGATGGCTTTAATCCTGATCATTCCAATTGTTGCTGTTTCAGGTGTACTCAAAGGCTATTTCCGGGGTATGCAAACGATGAATCCAATTGCTATAGCGCAAGTCATTGAGCAAATTGTACGAATCGGTTTTACCTACTTCCTGGTTCAGTGGTTAATTCCTTACGGTATTGAATATGCAGCGGCCGGAGCTGTTCTAAGTAGTGTGATTGGGGAAGCCTTCTCGTTATTCTTTTTAATGCTGATGTTCAAACTCTCACACCGCAAGAAATTTCACCTTCCAAACTCTCTTTGGAAGAAAGTGTCGAGAGGGAAGGATATAGTTGTTGAATTATTACAGACAGCCCTTCCTACCACGGGTAATGGTTTAATATTTTCGGTTTCAAGGGCCATTCAGCCCATTATCATAACCAAAAGTCTGGCTGTGGCAGGAGTTAGTTCCATCATGATTACGAAAGATTATGGAATGTTGACTGGTTTTGTAATGCCACTTCTATTTTTTCCCGGTTTTATTAACCAGTCTTTGGGAGTTAGTTTGGTTCCCGCTATTAGTGAGGCGAATGCTGATAATAATATCCGGTTAATTCATCGTAGACTATATCAAGCCATTTGTGTTGCCCTCGGTGTTGGTATTCCTAGTACGATGCTTTTATACTTATTTGCTCATGAATTAATGATTGTGATGTACAAATCACCGCAAGCAGCCCCTTTATTAAAATTCATTGCACCATTCTTTATAATGCATTATCTCCAAACTCCTCTACAATCTGCCTTAGTGGGACTGGGGCATGCGAAAGTAGCTATGCTCAATAATATGATTTCCAAATGTACCACGCTTCTTCTCATTTATCCTCTTGCGACTCATTTTAAACTTGAAATCTATGGAGTAATATTAGCGATAAGTATAGGGGTCATAGTAGAAACGTTGTTGCATTTTTTCTCCGTTCATAAATTAGTAGGATTCTATGTTAATCCCCAGGAGACGATAAAGATAGTACTAGCGGGGATAGCCATGGGGTATAGTGGCCGGATAGCGTTTTCCTATCTAAAAAGTAGCGAGTTTAACCTAGGATTTATAACAATGATAGCAGTTATTCTTTCTATTTTAATTTATCTGATAATTCTCGTTTTCTTAAAGGTGATTCGCCGTAACGAAATCATGAGAGTTCCCTTAATTGGTAGAATACTAGTTCTCTTATTTCCCTTGAGACGGTAATCGCAGTTAAATCTAAGATGTGTGAAGAATGCTTAATCGCTTTATTTGCCCATAAATGTGTGTTTTAAGGTATCGGTTTAGCAACCGGTACCTTTTTTAGGTACTATTTTATCACCTGTAAAACAAACTACAAAAATGTCTGAATTAAGAATTAGCCCTTGAATTTACCGGTCAAAAATGAGATACAAGATCGTCTTTTAGGAGATTTTAAATCATATACTTTGTTCATTCAAAGTAGCAGTCGACTCAAAAACTATGTATTTCAAAGGAGGTGGACTTTGTGAGCAATCGATTCCTGGCTATAATCTTCATCTTTCTCTTTCTCTTAGGACTTACGACACCAGTTCGAGCAGATACACCAATTCAGTGTATTACGTACAACATCAGTGCAACGCAAAGTATCGATGCCAATGAACCCACCAAGAAAACGGATTTTGTCAATATCCAGCAAGTCGTTCCTTCCGCGAAATTGGACATGAAATATGCGACAACCGATAATTTCACTCGTAAGAAGCTTTATGATAGCGCTAACGCACTGTTGCGTAGAGGAAGCGCTGATAAACTTAAAAAAGTAGCCGACGAAGCCGCGAAAGATGGATTTCTACTCAAGATTTGGGATGCCTATCGTAGTCCTAAAGCACAGTTCAAAATGTGGAATTTTGTACCTAATTCGAACTATGTGGCGAATCCTTATAAGGGTTATTCTAATCACTCGAGGGGATCAGCAATTGACTTGACTCTGGTTGATCTAAATGGAAACGAAATTACGATGCCAACGGGCTTTGACAATTTTACGGTTGCTGCAGAAAGGGCCAATGAGAATGCTAACGCCAAGTATTTGGAAAAAATCATGGTCAAGAACGGATTTAAGCCTTTGTCAACGGAATGGTGGCATTTTGATGACACAGAAACTTACGAACCTGCTGATTCAGCTCAAGTTGCAGTATTTGATGGAAGTGGAAAACAAGACATCGTAATAAGTGCGATTGGAGATGTCACCTTAGGTCAGGATGAACGCTTTCTCTATGCCGGTAGTTTTAACCAGTACTACAATAAATATGGAGCAAGTTATTTTTTTGAGAGAGTAAAAAAGATACTGAGTGAGGATGATTTGACCATAGCCAATTTAGAAGGAACTTTGACGGAGGAGAAGGGAAAACCAGATAAACGTTTTCAAGGTAACCAGGCATTCTTCTTTAAAGGAAGCCCATCCTACACCTCCATACTTAAAGATGGCAGTATTGAGGCTGTAAACTTAGCCAATAACCATAGTATGGATTACCTAGACAAAGGATTTGATGACACAAAAGCAGCCTTGGATAAAACGAGCATCACCAATTTCGGATATAGTAAGACCGCTGTATATGAAAAAGACGGTATCAATATCGGATTAATAGGTGTCAACACGTTAGGAAAAATAGAAGAGGGTGTTAATTTAGTAAACCTGGAATTAGATCTTGCGAATAAAATTCGCACTCTCGATGAAAAGACCTCCCTAATCGTCGTGAGTTTTCACTGGGGAACGGAAAACATTAGCACGCCAACGTCGGAGCAGCGTGAACTTGGGCGGTTCGCAGTTGACCAAGGGGCAGATTTGGTTCTTGGTCATCACCCTCATATCATTCAACCGAGTGAAGTTTATCAGGGAAAATATATTGTTTATAGTCTTGGTAATTTTGTGTTCGGAGGCAATTCGAACCCAACGCAGAAAAATACGGAAATTTTCCGCCAGATATATAGTTTTAAAAATGGTAAACTTGTTGAGGTGAACTCCCCTTTAATCATACCCTGTCGCTTGACGTCTGGCTTTAAACCAGAGCCTTGTGAATAAAATTCCCTATGAGAGTCCTACTGGTAGAAGATTTCAGTAAGGGCTCTGTTTATAGTTAGTTCCCAAAAATGGATTGTCGAATAATAGTGGGATTCAAAAAATGAGGGAATTGTAGATCCTTGCTGCGCACGATAATGTTTATCTCCAAACATTTCGTTGAAATGTTAAAACGTATGTTCCTATAAAACGAATGCGCTATTATAGTTAATAGATGTCCAATGAGAGGAGTCATTTTAGTTCACAGACAGATCTGAACATGAAGTTCAAGGGGGTAAGGAAATGAGTAAGAAGAGTCAGGTGGTTTATGGCGGCCGAAAACTAAGAGATGCTCGTCAAAAACTGGAATTGGGAGAGAATTGCGAATAGGACAGGTCCCCAAAACCGTTATCTCTGTAAGTGATAATGAGTTACTACGCTGTCCGTTAAAACGTCAATGTAATAACGGTAGTAACGATATAGTGAGTATCTATTTATCCTAGTAAAGAATATAGGACTCTAAACAAAGTATTAGCAAGGAAAATCGCGACAACAGAGTGATGACGGAGACCGAGGATAAATCTGCTGAAGTTCGCTATCTATTGGGTGGAAGAAGTTGGACATCTATTGACTGCGTAGGAGAAGGAGGGATTAGACCGGTTTCTTAAACGTGTCAAGATCAGCTAGGTGTGATTTTATGACCAAACTTTCACAGGGAATGTTGATAGAATTAATTGGAGTCAAGTATACTAAATATGGAGTGAACGTTCTTTGGATAGAATGGGTGTTTGCTTTGAGGGGATTTCAGCGAGACTGAGGTACCGGATGCGGCATAAAAAAAGCTACAGCCATAGACACTCTAAGGATTCCCCCACTCCTCAAAAGCAGAATACTCATTCACTGTTAACTCATTGTCGGATAACAACATTAAGGAGCGAACCCTAAGGGAATTTTAGGGCTCGCTCCCCTTATCATTCTGATAGGTTTGAAATGTCCATTTATTACAATTGACAAAAATAAGAATCGCATCTTACAATGCAAATATACCATAAGGAAGTATATTGGCATTTTTCTCATAATTTCTTATTGGAAAGGATTAACATATGAACCATACGATAATTATCGCCAGTTTCTTAGTAGGAGTTCTGATAATCTGGGCAATTATCAAGAACTCAGGAAAGGCCAATCAATCAAGAATAGATCCTTCAGAAGCCAAAAAGAGATTAGAGTTGGAAAAGGAGATCATCCTTGTGGATGTTAGAACTCAGGACGAATATATCGAGAATCATATTCCTAGAAGCACTTTGATTCCTTTAAAGGTGCTAGCGAGGGAAGCAAGCAAGAAATTACCGGATAAGCAAGCTACTATTTTCGTTTATTGTAGGAGTGGGAATCGGAGCAGAGTCGCTGTAACAATATTATTGAAGCAGGGTTATATAAATGTTTCTAATTTAGGTGGCATAATACATTGGCCGTACAAGACGGTTTCTGGCAAGAAATGATGAGATTTATAAAAAAATGGCGAAACCGGTCGTTCAATGATGATTCCACGAAGCAAGTACATATGTATTGACAATGAAGACAGACCTCAATTATACTTCGGATATAGTACGTTAAGCAATAATCGTGAATAGGAGGAAGGATTTAATTTCAAGAAGTTTCGTCGTTAACTAAGAAGGAGGAAAAGAGAAATGAAAAAGAAGGCTTCAGTTCTCGTCTCAGCGTTATTAGTAGGTGCGCTTATTGTGACCGGATGTGGGACCAAAACCGCAACTCCTACTGCAACAACGGGGAGTAATGCAAGCGGAGATGTAATTAAAATTGGTGTTTTTGAACCGATGACTGGAGCGAATGCTGCCGGGGGCGCTTTAGAAGTTGATGGAATCAAACTGGCTAACAAACTCTATCCCGAAGTCAATGGTAAAAAAGTTGAATTAGTCTTGGTCGACAATAAATCGGATAAGGTAGAGGCTGCTAGTGCTGCTTCTCGTCTCGTGGAAAAGGAAAAGGTTTCGGCGATCATTGGAAGTTGGGGGAGCTCACTTTCTATGGCGGCTGGGGATATTGTGAAGAAGGCGCAGGTTCCTGCAGTGGCTGCCTCCGCAACCAACCCACTTGTCACCAAGAATAATGACTTCTATTTCCGGGTCTGCTTTATTGATCCTTTTCAAGGCAAAGTCATGGCTAACTATGCGTTTAATAATCTAAAGGCAAAAAAAGTTGCCATCGTCCAAGAAGTCTCCAATGACTACTCTATCGGTCTTGCTAAATTTTTCACGGATTCTTTCAAACAACTAACCGGAGATAACGACGCGATTGTTGGAGTGGCAAACTACAACACAGGAGACCAAGATTTCTCGGCCCAGCTTACGAACTTAAAGGCGAAGAATCCGGATGTTATTTTTGCACCGGGCAACTTCACGGAATCCTCACTCATCATTAAACAAGCACGGCAACTTGGCATTAAAGCCCCATTCATTGGTGGAGATACATGGGAAGTTCCTGAATTCATCGAAGTAGGCAAAGAAGCTGTTGAAGGAGCTACTTTCTCAACTTTCTTTACTTCTGAGAAGCCAATTACCCCAGAATCAGAAAAGTTCTTGGCGGAATTCCGCAAGGCAAATCCTGGCGTAGAGCCGGCTGCGGTCACAGCGCTGGGCTATGATGCCTACATTACTATCCTAGATGCTATCAAGAGAGCCAATTCGGCAGACCCAGTCAAAATAAAAGAACAACTGGCTAAAACGAAAGACTTTCCTGGAGCAGCTGGCATGATTACGCTCGACGAAAACGGAGATGCTGTCAAAGACGCGGTCATCAAACAGGTCAAGAACGGGAAGTTCGCGTTCATGGATATCATCAAAGCCAAATAACACTTGTATACGTGAATTTTAGAATTATATAGCGAAGTGTTACCGATACGCTTTCCTTCATCGTAAGGGGAGCGTATCTCTTATCGCAGTTTTGCGTAGTTTCTTAGTCAATCGATATATTGGACAGCAAGGTAGGTGACAGATCAATGATGATAAATTTAAACATGCTTTTTCAGCAATTGAGTGGGATGGAATTTAGTACGTTTTTGCAGCATTTGGCGAACGGAATTTCTTTAGGCAGTTTATATGCCTTGGTTGCGATTGGTTATACCATGGTTTACGGAACGTTACGTCTCATCAACTTTGCGCATGGCGATATTTTTATGATGACGACGTATTTTGCATTTTATGGCGTCACTACGTTTATGCTGCCTTGGTATCTGTCCTTTGTCTTGGCCATAATTCTAACGATGGCCCTTGGGGTGGTACTTGAGGCAGGGGCTTATCGACCGCTGCGCGATGCGCCTAAGATCTCCATTATGATTTCAGCAATTGGGGCATCGTTCTTACTCGAGAACTTGGCCACGGTGTTATTTGGCGGACGTCCAAAAGCATTTCCAACTGTAAAGGCTTTAACAGACAGTATCCAGATTGGCTCGGTTTCCATTCAGAAACTTACCTTCGCCATCCCTATAGTAACCCTTGTTTTCCTTTTTGGACTTTTATTCTTAATCCATCGTACGAAAACCGGAATGGCTATGCGGGCGGTAGCTAAAGATTACGAAACGGCGGGGATCATGGGTGTGAACGTCAACCAAACTATTTCTAAAACCTTTGCCATTGGGTCGATGCTTGCCGCTGTTGGTGCGCTCATGTGGGGTCTTAAATTCCCTCAGATTGTACCCTTGATGGGGATTATGCCGGGTCTTAAAGCCTTTATCGCAGCAGTTATCGGCGGGATCGGAAATATCAAAGGGGCTATGATAGGTGGATTTATCTTAGGAATTGGGGAAATCATGATCGTTGCTTTTGCCCCAAGCTTAAGTGGCTACAGGGATGCGTTTGCCTTTATCTTTTTAATTGTTATTCTGTTATTTAAGCCGACTGGGCTCACCGGCGAGAAAATAGCGGAGAAGGTGTAACTATGAAACAAAAAAAGACACTCCTAACCTTGATAGTGATCCTCATCTTATTCGCTTTTGTTTACGGTGCTAATCAGTTTCTTGATCCATACAAAATGAGGATCTTAAATTTATGCGCTATATACGTCATACTTGGCCTGAGTATGAATTTAATTAATGGTTTTACTGGACTGTTTTCTCTGGGACATGCTGGGTTTATGGCAGTGGGTGCATATACAACGGCTATTCTCACGATGCCAGACGTTGTGAAGACGCAAAACTTCTTCATGGTCCCAATGATCAAGCCCTTAGACACTATGCATGTGCCTTTCTTCTTTGCGCTTCTGATCGGGGGGATTGTATCTGGTGTGATAGGTTACCTTATTGGTGCCCCTGCACTAAGGCTACGCGGAGATTATTTAGCGATTGCGACCCTGGGATTTGCGGAGATTATACGGGTTGTGTTTACAAATATTCAAAGTGTTACAAATGGAGCTCTCGGTCTCAAGGGAATTCCGGTCTCGGCAAACATTTGGTGGACCTTTGGAGCCGCTTTGGTAACCTTGCTTTTCATTGGGTCACTGATTAACAGTAGTTATGGCCGGGCGTTCAAGGCGATTCGGGAAGATGAGATTGCGGCTGAAAGTATGGGGATCAGCCTCTTTAAACACAAGGTCATTGCCTTTACCATCGGGGCTTTTTTTGCCGGTATCGGTGGCGGTCTTCTGGGAAGTTTACTAGGAACCATTGACCCCTTAATGTTCCGATTCCTCCTTACTTTCAATATCCTGCTGATTGTTATTCTTGGTGGAATGGGGAGTATGACGGGAACCATCATAGCTGCCTTTATCATCACGATTGGGGGAGAGGCCTTGCGGTTTCTCGATGAATCAATGACGATTGGTAGCCTGGTCATTCCAGGTATTTCTGGCATGCGGATGGTTGTTTTTTCCGCCCTCCTTATGATGGTTGTTCTGTTTTTTAACCGAGGCATCATGGGAACGAAGGAAATCACCTGGGACAGTATTGCCGCTAAGTTCAGTAAAAAGTCGCTTGCCAAAGGAGGGGACAAACAGTGAGTCTATTAAAGGTTGAAAATGTTTCCATGATCTTTGGCGGACTGACTGCGGTCAAGGACTTTAATCTCGACTTAAACAAAGGAGAAATTGTTGCTTTGATCGGGCCCAACGGCGCAGGGAAAACCACCGCATTCAACATGATCACGGGAGTTTACGCCCCTACGATGGGACGGATTAGCTACCTTGACAAGGATATTACCGGTCTAAGACCAGATCTGATCACGAAGCGGGGAATCGCTCGGACGTTTCAGAATATCCGGTTATTTAAAGACTTGACGGTTCTTGATAATGTCTTGATTGCGAACCATTTGCACCTAAAGTCAAATTTCCTGGAAGCCACCCTGAAACTGCCTCGGTACCGACGGGAAGAAAAGGAAATCTTGGAGAAGTCACTTAAGCTCTTGGATAAAGTCGGTCTCTTGGATGCGCAAAAAGAGAAGTCTAGTTCACTTCCTTATGGTAAGCAGCGGCGTTTGGAGATCGCTCGGGCCCTAGCGACGAATCCAGAGGTACTCCTGCTAGATGAACCAGCTGCCGGAATGAATCCCAAGGAAACCGACGATTTGACCGCGTTTATTCGGCAGATTCGGGACGAATTTAAGTTATCTATTTTCATGATTGAACATCATATGCAAGTCGTCATGGGGATTTCGGATCGAATTTGTGTTTTTGATCATGGAGTTACAATTGCGGAAGGTAACCCCTATGATATTCAGAATAACCAGAAGGTGATTGAAGCGTACTTGGGGGTGGCAGAGGACTATGCTTAAAATTGAAAACTTGAGTGTCGCTTACGGTGGGATTGAAGCCTTAAAAGGGATCAGTCTTGAGGTAGAGGAAGGGAAAATTGTCACCCTAGTTGGTGCTAACGGAGCGGGGAAGAGCACTATGTTGCGCTCGATCGTCGGTCTTGCTAAACCAAGAAGTGGCTCGATCACTTATCATGGGAAGAATTTGCTGACAGAAAAACGTCATAACATCGTAAAAACTGGAATCACTTTGGTTCCAGAAGGACGGCGCGTTTTCCCAGATATGACGGTTTTAGAAAATTTAAAGATCGGGGCTTTTACTCGCAAGGATCATCAAGGGATTAAAGACGATATAGAATGGGTTTTCACTCTCTTTTCCAGGCTTAAAGAACGGGAATGGCAACTAGCGGGGACATTATCTGGGGGAGAGCAGCAGATGCTTGCGGTGGGACGAGCCCTCATGTCTCGCCCCAAACTTCTTATGATGGATGAGCCATCACTAGGACTTGCTCCCCTTATCGTTAAAGATATTTTCAACATCATTCGCGAGATTCACAAACAAGGGATGACCATTCTTTTGATCGAACAAAATGCCAATGCTGCACTCCATCTTGCGGATATTGGGTATGTTATTGAAACGGGTCGGATTACTATTAAAGGAACCGGCAAAGAATTGTTAGCCAATGAAGATGTAAAGAAAGCTTATTTGGGTGAGAGTGTCATAGCGAAGAATTCACACTAAGCGTTAAGCTATTTAAACTTTAAACGATTTGTGTAAAGAGTCAAAAACGGTGGGTGATTAGAAGCTAATCGACCCACCGTTTTTCGTCTAATCTATTTCAAACCTTCAAATTGCACAGAATAGAAATGAGCATAGTTTCTGACTTGCGGGGTCTGTTACAGAGATGCTATAGTAGTAAAGATCAAAATTTTCGTTAATATATATAAGGGAGCGGATTTAGTTTGAAAGAAGTACTGTCAATTTTAACTGATCAGTCAGCTATTGGATACTTAGCGACAGTTGATGATGGAAAGCCAAGAGTTAGACCATGGGGATTCATGTTTGAGGAAAACGGAAGGCTTTATTTCTGCACTGCAAGTACGAAGGATGTATATCGGCAACTTACAGCTGTACCATATATTGAGTACTCAAAAACAACGAAAGACATGGTTTGGGTAAGGGTCAGTGGTGAAATCATATTTGATGACGATATTAGAAAGAAGGAACTAATCTTAGAGCGTGCACCTATGCTTAAAAAGATCTACGAGTCACCAGACAATCCTATTTTTAAGATCTTTTATTTGGAGCACGGTAAGGCAACTATTAATGACTTCTCACCTAATCCCCCAAGATGTTTAGAGTTTTAAATGTAAAGACAAAATTACCATAAGATGAGGGTGTGGATATCACACCCTTTTATTCTTTAATTGACTTCGGACATAAAGACCCCATTTTTTACAACATAGGAGAGTTTGATAAACGTTAAACTGGAGGAAATTATGGCAGTCGGCGAAAGTTATAAAGAATATGTAGTAGACCAACTTGCAAAGTTAGGTTTTGTTACGGTTAAAAAGATGTTTGGCGGTGCTGGTATTTACTATGACGGTTTGATTTTTGGATTACTTGCGGATGATGTCCTATATTTTAAGGTGGACGACTCCAATAAGTCAGACTATGAAAGAGCGGGAATGGAACCATTCCAACCATTTGATCACAAACCCATGGTAATGCCGTATTATGAGGTTCCCGTTGATATTTTGGAACACAGAGAACTGTTAGCGGATTGGGCTAGAAAAGCCTTATTAGCATCTAGAAATAAGCACGTAAAGTCCAAGAAGAAAGGAATTACAAAATAAATTAATACCAAAGGGGGTCTGCCCAGCTTAAGCCTTTGCCAAAGTGTCAGCTTTTACAAATCAACATTAATAATTACTTCAAAGGAGAATAAGAAATTAAAGTGAATGATGATTCGAACGATTATACGAGTTTTTCCCCAACATTCTCGCGATCGCGTCGATTATGGATGGCCATAATTTTAGGCGCTTTGTCTGCTTTCGGGCCCTTGTCAATTGACATGTACTTACCTTCTTTGCCTATTTTGACCAAGGATTTGCACACTAGCACATCGCTTGCCCAGTTCAGTCTGACAGCTTGCCTACTCGGGCTCGCGTTGGGGCAATTAGTAGCTGGTTCGCAAAGCGATGTGCGCGGGCGTCGTATCCCGCTTCTGATCGGACTGATTAGCTTCACTGTCTCATCCTTGCTTTGTGCTATTAGCCCATCCATCTGGGCATTGATCTTGCTTCGATTCATTCAGGGCGTTGCGGGCTCCGCAGGCATGGCTATTTCACGCGCTATAGTTAGGGACCTATACTCAGGCTCAGAGATGATAAAGTTTTTTTCTCTTTTAATGCTGGTCAATGGTGTTGGGCCAATCCTGGCGCCAATTCTAGGTGGGCAGCTACTGCAGTTTACCTCATGGCGGGGGGTGTTTTTTGTTTTGTGTCTGGTCGGTATTTTCATGCTCCTTGCAGTCTTTTTCACTTTACCTGAGACATTACCACCACAACGTCGCTCGCCAGCCGGTTTGATCAATACTTTAGCGACATTTCGAGTTCTCGTCAGCGATCGCGTTTTCATGGGATATGCTTTGCCTCAAGGGATGGTAACGGCAGCTATGTTCGCGTACATATCGGGTTCACCCTTTGTTATCCAAAACATTTTTGGAGCCTCTCCTCAAATGTTTAGTGTATTCTTCGCCATCAATGGGTTTGGCATTATCCTAGCTGGTCAAATCACCGGTAGGCTGGCAAGTCGAATTAACGGAACCAAACTCTTCCTCGGAGGCCTCATCCTGGCTACAATGGGCGGCATCAGCTTGCTGACGATGATTCTTATCGGAGCAGGACTTACCGCAATCTTACCACCTTTGTTCATAGTTGTATCGAGTGTAGGAGTCGTATCGACTGCTGGCTCTTCATTGGCGATGGAAAACTATGGCCATTCAGCTGGTAGTGCCTCGGCCTTGTTAGGTTTATTTTCATTATTAATTGGTGCAATTGTTGCACCCCTCGTAGGGCTTGGTGGCAGTAATACAGCTGTACCCATGGGCATAGTCATCGCTGTCACAGAAGTTGGTGCGATTCTAAGTTATGCGATATTAAGACGGGGAAAGAATGGCATTGTGCGGGTGGAGTAGAAAATCATTCGTAATATGTAATAAACTGAAAACAGCTCTTATATGAAGGTCCTTTCTATATCGAAAAAGAAAGGACCTTCTTGTTCCCTGTCACAGCAATATTTCATCGTTGTTCCGCCGACGAATTACCAACAAAGGTTATCTTCCTATAAAATCCTTTGGGCAGGAGATCGATCTTCCTAGTACTCTAATGGATTAATATAATACCCGAATGCCCCGGCAATAACCCCTTCCTCCATGGCTTCGAGAGGGATACCAGCTTCTTCGAGGAGTAGAGTTACCCCTGCGGTTGAATATTTGACAACCTTTACCTCTAAACCTAGAATAATCCTCAAAAGATGATATCATAGATATAGAATTGACGCTAAGGTTGCCACCAATGTTAACAAAACAGCTCGAAAAGGAATGATTTTTCTTTTGAAAACTAATTTTATTAATAAATCATTTAAACATAAACTGAGAGCTACTTATACCCTACTTATGTTTGTAGTTCTGATTTTAATATGTGCTTTTTTGTATTATCAAGTGAATAACATTGTAAAACCCCTTATTAGTCATATCGGTTTACAGGTTGTTGATGGTGTAGCACAATCCATCGGAGAACGGTTTGAAAATCAAGGAAATATGTTAGAACAACTTGCAAGTACAGAAACATTCAAAAATGGGGATTTTTCTAGCATCAAAAAAGAGATAGACAATCAAATGAGTAGGCAGGGTGATTTATGGTTATCCATGAAGTACCAGCGAGTGACTGGCGAAGAATATGTGAATAACCCAGCTAGCATTCCATCGTCTGTTAGTTATGAGCAGGAATTATTAGCTGGAGATAAACTTACGTCGATATCGAAGCCTGTTATTGATGATAGGGATGGTCAATATATTACTTATATAGGGACTAAGGTCATGGATAATGATGGGAATGTAAAGGGATTGCTAATTATCAATGCACGAGTAAAACAATTAATTGGGTCATTTGAAAAAGCAAGAATGGGTCAATTCAGTGAAATGTGGTTTCTTGATTTAAAAGGTAAGGCTATTCTAGACCCAAATATAGAAAAGATGCCGATTCCTGATATCGAAAATTTTGAAAAGCAAATTTCGATAAAGCCAGCAGGAGAACTGAAAGTTACTACTCCAGAGGATGAATCAAGGTATTTGATCTATTCTCAAATACCTAATACTGAGGGCTTATATTTAGCAATAGGAATAGATAATAGTGATTCTTCAAAAGCCATGAGATTTTTATTGGTTTTAATTTTAGGTGGTGCAATTTTTGCTTGTCTTTTCATTTTTGTTGCTGCTAATAAAATGACTAATTTAATAACAAAACCCTTGACTCGCATGGTTGGAATTATCCAGCATTCTGATGGTGCAAATTTTATTGAAATTCCAAAAGACCTTAAGTCCAGCAAAGATGAGATTGGGATACTTGCCAATACGATCGACGATATGGCTAGCAATATTCGTAATAATGTACAAGCGCTAAACAGTGAAATTAAAGAACGCCAAAAAGCTAAAGAGGAGCTAATTCTTTTAAATGATGAACTTGAGCGTCGTGTGGAAGAACGTACCCTAGCCTTGACAAAGGTCACAAATAGTTTGGCTATTTCAGAAGATCGATTCAGAATTGCTATGGAAGCATCGCATATTGGTTTATATGATTCAGATTGTAACAATAATGTATTGATGGTTAATGGTGTTTTTCTTAAATTAATTAATGCACTGGAGTTTAGGCAGTGTGGTATTAAAAAGAGTGAGTGGGTTCAGTTTTATGGGCTATTGGAGGATTTTATATATGAAGAAGATTTATTAAATATTACACAATTGGGCGAAGATAATTTACTGATGACGGGAGAGGACTTTTACACCGAGGTTAGACTAAAAGAAGACCCGAATATCTGGTTTTCATTTATTGGACAAATAATAAAGAAAGATGAATCTGGAAAAGTGATAAGGTTTATAGGGGTATTGCAAAATATATCTGAAAGAAAAAGGACAGAAGTTGAGCTGAAGGCAGCCAAGGAAGAAGCAGAAGAAGCAAGCCACGCTAAAAGTCAATTTCTTGCAAATATGAGTCATGAAATTAGAACACCTATGAATGCAATTATGGGACTTACCCATTTATTAGGTCAATCTAATTTAAATGATTCCCAAAAAAATTATGTATCGAAAATAGAGGGAGCATCAGCGACACTGCTCAGAATCATCAATGATATTTTGGATTTTTCAAAAATTGAAGCTGGTAAACTTGAAATAGAAAACATCGAATTTAATATAGATAAGGTACTAGAGAATGTCTCTAATCTATATACAATTTCTGCGACGAATAAGGGTATTGATATTAATTTCGATACGGGGGAAACAGTGCCGGACGTACTAATCGGTGATCCGCTTCGATTAGAACAAATCATATCTAATTTAACAACGAATGCAATAAAATTCACAAACCGAGGAGAAGTAAGTGTTGCCGTAAGGGTTCTAGATGCAACAGAAAACAAAGTTAAGTTGCATTTTAGTGTTACAGATACAGGAATTGGGTTAACAAATGAGCAAATCGAAAGACTTTTCACCGCTTTCACCCAGGCGGATGGTTCAACGACCAGGAAGTATGGTGGGACAGGGCTTGGTTTAATAATTTCGAAGCAACTGGTTGAACTAATGAAGGGTGAGATTTGGGTAGAAAGTGCTTATGGTGAAGGTGCAACCTTCCAATTTGCAGTCCTTTTTGATAAAGCTGTCGATTTGATAAAACCAAGTCATGGAGAATATCCAGATTTACAAGGTAAAAAAGTGTTAGTGGTAGATCATAATAAAACATCCTTAATGATACTCGAAAGAATGCTTCGTTCATTTTCGTTTGAGGTGACAGCACTTAAAAATCCTTTTGAAGCAATTGAACTGCTCCAAAAGGAAGACTTTGATCTACTAGTTATTGACTTTAATTTACCAGAATTATCAGGAATCGATTTATATAAAAGATTAATAGCTAATACTGAGATCACAGTGCCTAAAACAATATTTGTTAGTGCTACAGGACGTGCAAACTATTATAATCAAGTAAATCAATTGGGGGTTAATAATTTTCTGGTAAAGCCCATTAATCAGTCGTTAATGTTTGATACGGTTTTGAATGCTTTAAAAGGAACAGCATGGAGTCAAGCTGATAAGGGCCGAAATGAAGAAGGCCAAATAAAGCATCAAAGGGCCATTGCGGGTAAACGTATACTACTTGTTGAAGATAATGATATTAATCAATTGATTGCTAAGGATATTTTAGAAGGGGTCGGTGTTCATGTAAGTATTGCTCATAATGGTGAAGAAGCAATCAAACACGTCCGTGCCAATAATTTTGATGCAGTTCTTATGGATGTGCAAATGCCTATTATGGATGGATACAAAGCCACAGAAATTCTTAGAGAGACCTATTCAAGTTTAGAATTACCTATTATAGCCATGACTGCAAATGCACTCAGGGGTGATCGGGAAAAAAGCATCGAGTCGGGTATGAATGATTACATTTCAAAACCAATTAACCCTGAGCTTTTGTTCGAAACCCTTGAAAAATGGCTCTTAGATAATGGTCAGGGAAACAATGGAAATGATGTAAATGAAAAGGTTGAGATTTTAGATATTGAAAAAACGTTAATTCGATTAGGTAATAAACAAGCCTTTTATTATGACTTATTAAAGAGATATTCTGATGATTATAGTAACATAGTAAAAGAAATTTCCGATATGAGATTGAATAAGCAATATGATGAAGTTAAACGATTTGTTCATAGCCTTAAAAGTGTTACCGGAAATATAGGAGCTCTGAAACTGAGCAGATTTATTGTTCAGTTCGAAGAACAATATGAGTCATACAACGAAAAGAGCCTAGGAGAAAGGCTAGAAGAACTTTCTAATTTGAATGAGGAACTATTAAATACTATTAAAAGCGTTATTTCGATTAAGGATCTAGAGGAAAAGCGACAAGACTTCAATTTAGAGGTTCATCACGCATTAAGTAAATTACTGGATGATTTAGAAAAGGCCCGCCCTAAAGAAGTAAAAGATAGTTTGAGCTACTTGCTAGCAAATTCTCAGACTATGCGCTTTAGTGCACAAATAAACGAAACCAAGAAACTTATTGATCGCTATCGCTTCAAAGAGGCGAAGGCTATGGTTAAAGAAATACTGGCTATTATAAAGGAGTCAGAAGATGAATAGACAAAAAACGATAATGATAGTAGATGATACAGAAATGAATATTGTAATTCTAGTGGAGGCGCTTCAGGACGATTATGAATTGATTGTTGCAATTAATGGCTTAGAGGCGATTGAATTACTTGAAGAACAAAAACCTGATTTGATACTTTTGGATATCATGATGCCGGAGATGGATGGATACGATGTTTTAATAACGATCAAGAAAAACCCGGAGCTAACGCATATACCAGTTATTCTACTTTCGGCAATTACTGATAGTGATTCGAAAACCAAGGGTTTTTCCTTAGGCGCAGTGGATTATGTTACTAAGCCCGTTGAAATTGTTGAGGTTAAGGCCAGAGTTAAGACACAACTTAAATTTGAAGAAGCTCGTCTTATTCTTGAAACTCAGAATCTTTTATTAGAAGAAAAAGTAAAGGCAAGAACCGAGCTTCTCGAAAGAACTAACTCTGCCGCAATATACTGTCTGGCTGCTCTAGCAGAGACAAGGGACCCGGAAACAGGGGAACACATAAAAAGAACACAGAAATATATCAGAGCATTGGCACTTGAATTACAGGGTAAGGATGAATATAGTAGTGTTCTTACAAATGAATATATTGAGCTGTTATATAAGTCAGCTCCGTTACATGATATAGGTAAAGTTGGGGTAAAGGATAGTATACTTCTTAAACCGGGACGGTTGACAGAGGAAGAATTTGAAGAAATGAAAAAACATACAATTTATGGTGGAGAGTCATTAATGGTGGGTATAAAGGAATTAGGAGAAGATTCATTCCTGACACTAGCGAAAGAAATTGCAATAACACACCATGAAAAATGGGATGGCACAGGATATCCAAGGGGCTTATCCAAAGCGGAAATTCCCATATCTGGCCGGTTAATGGCACTTAGCGATGTGTATGACGCTCTAATTAGTAAGAGGGTGTATAAGGACGCTTTTACCCATGATGAGGCTAGAAATATTATTTTAGAGGGCAGAGGGACCCATTTTGACCCTACTATTGTTGACGCTTTTATAATGAGAGAAGCTGAATTTGTTGGAATTATGGGAAAATTTGGAGATAACTAAAAGTTGAATCCCAGTCGCAATGATAGAAATGGATGGAGTATAGAATATGCTAGAAGACGCATAGATTGAGGGAGAACTTAGTTCGACTAAATGGGTTGGCAGATTGGAGGAGCAGTATGGTTATGAATTATGCTCACCGTGGAGCGAGTGGTTATTTTCCGGAAAATACCATGCTGGCCTTTGTGAAAGCAGTGGAGATGGGCTGTGACGGCATTGAGACAGATGTCCAGATGACGAGGGACGGGGTGTTAGTACTCATCCATGACGAGCGGGTTGACCGTACCACTAACGGGTCCGGCCTGGTTAAGGATTATACTTACGCTGAACTATGCCGCTTGGATGCCGGGTTATGGAACGGTGTCCAGTTTGCGGGGGCTAAAATTCCAACGGCTGTGGAGCTCCTCCTTTTGGCCCGGGACACTGGAATCGGCCTTGATTTTGAGATTAAAAATGGCATCATCCAGTACGAGGGTATTGAAGAAAAACTGATTGAGCTTATTTACTGTTACGGGTGGCAAGAACGCGTGGTTCTCTCTAGCTTTAACCACTATTCAATGGTGCACTGCAAGGAAATTACACCGGACCTGAAAACTGGACTTCTGTATATGGAGGGCCTATATCGGCCAAATATCTATGCGAGAACAGCCCACGCGGACGCTTTACATCCGTATTTTTACGCTGTTAATGAGGACATCATACGCGAAGCTCACTTAGAGGGATTATTGGTAAACACGTTCACCGTAAATGATCTGGCAACAATGCGAAGGCTTATCCGGATGGGTGTGGATGGCATAATTACGAACCATCCTGGTAGACTCCGGTCGGTTATCGCTGGAGATAAAAAGTGCCTCAATGGTTTATGGAAAGGGTAAGGGAAATCAAGAATGTTTAGAAACCTAAAATTGAGAACAAAGTTTTTAGCCTCCATGGGTTTAGTTGTTCTACTGTCCTTTAGCTTGGTTATTTTTATCTTATCCATAAAATCATTTGATTTGGCCAAGACTTCGGCCTACCAAATTGCAGAAGAAACAGCTAACAAAAATGGTAATTACGTAAGAGCGGAATTAGAAGTTTCCATGGATACCGTTAGGACGTTATCGTATACATTTCAGGAGATGAAACTTTCTCATGATATCAATCGTGAGACTATTAATAAAATCCTGATTGATGTTCTAAAGGACAATCCGCAGTTTGTCGCGACATGGACATTGTGGGAGCCGAATGCACTCGATGGTAAAGATGCCGAATTTATTAATAAACCAGGATATGACAAAACAGGCCGCTTTATACCTTATTGGAGCAAACAAAATGGAGAGTTCCAATTAGAACCGCTCGTTAACTATGATACGCGGGGTACTGGGGATTATTACCTAATACCTAAAGAAAGTAAGCGAGAGACAATTATTGAACCCTACGTTTATCCCATCGCTGGCAAAGATGTGTTGATGGCTAGTGCCGTCGTTCCAATAATTGTGGACGGAAACTTTGTAGGTGTAGTAGGAATCGATATAGCACTAGATACTATTCAAAAGGTGATTTCAGAGATGAGGCCATTAGAGACTGGGTACGTGAGCCTTATTTCTAACAAGGGTAAGTATGTTGCGCATAAGGACATTTTTCAAATTGGTAAGGTAGTTGAAGACAATCGAGCGAAGGAAGCGATAAATTCAGGGGAAAGTTATACAACAACGAACAAGGGCGTGTATGAGATCTACGTACCGATAAATATTGGTAGAACAACAACTCCATGGTCGATGGAAGTTGGTGTTCCCTTAGGCATAATTTTAGAAAAGGCCGATAGTATTAGGGATTTCGCGATAATCATCGGGGTTATTGGTTTAATAATTATTGGGTTGACGATCTACCTTGTGGCGAATACTATAACAAACCAACATCTATTGTTAGAAATGAATGAGCGTAGGCGAATAGAAGAAAAGGCCCTTCGGTTGGCATCAATCGTAGAAACAACGGATGATGGAATTATAGGAATGACCCTTAATGGAATTATTATTGATTGGAATAGAGGGGCAGAATATATATACGGCTATTCCGAAGTGGAGGTTATAGGCGAGTCAATTATAAAATTAATACCTGACGAAAAACGTCTTGAGCATGATGAGATTCTATCGAAAATTCCTCAAGGAATGCCTATGACACATTATGAAACAATACGTCAGAGGAAAGATGGGCAGTATATTCATGTTTATTTGACAGTGTCACCTATTAAAGATCACTCTGGAGAAATAATTGGGGCATCAACTATCGTCAGAGATGTTACCGCGCAGAGGAAGTTGGAAAAGGAAATGATACGTATGGATCAGATGACACTGGTTGCTGAAATGGCAGCAAGTATCGGTCACGAAGTTAGAAATCCGATGACAACGGTCAGAGGTTTTTTGCAGCTCCTCGGGGAACGTAAGAATTCCGCTAAATACAGTGATTATATTCCTCTCATGATCAGCGAACTTGATCGTGCGAATGACATTATTACCGAATTTCTGTCGATAAGCCGCACTAAAACAACAGAGTTAGCTCGACAAAATCTAAATGATATCATAAAGTGCATTTTACCTCTTGTTCAGGTAGAGGCTACCAATGATGAGAAATCGATAAACTTAGAACTAAATAGGATTCCAGATTTGCTTTTGGATCATAAAGAAATCCGTCAGGTTATCCTTAATTTAGCACGAAATGGGCTTGAATCGATGGGAAAAGGTGGTTGTATTGTAATAAAGACGTCTTTTGCGGACAATGAAGTGATTTTAGCTGTAATAGATGAAGGGGAGGGTATTAATCCTGAAATAATGGACCGGTTAGGGACGCCTTTTTTGACCACCAAAGAGAAGGGCACAGGTTTGGGATTGGCGGTCTGTTTTGGAATCGCTGCAAGGCATAACGCTAAAGTTATTGCCGAAACCAGCCCCCAGGGTTCAACATTTTTTATGAAGTTTAAGTTATAGTTTTTTCCGAGGAGGATAACAAGTTATTAAACGTTTTATGTGCTAATAATTATTTGGAAACTGAGACGAGGAACAGGGCACCTGTTCCTCGTCTCAGTTTCCATGCATTTGTAATCTATTCTAAACCTTCGAATTGCATATTATAATAATGTGCATAGATTCCGTCGTTTTCGATCAGCTGTTTGTGACTCCCCCTTTCCTGGATGCCTACATCTGTAACTACGACGATTTCGTCCGAATTTTTTATTGTGCTCAACCTGTGGGCAATCACGATGGTGGTTCTGTTTTTCGAGAGCTTTTCCAGTGATTTTTGGATGTATAATTCACTCTCATTATCTAGAGCTGAGGTCGCCTCGTCCAAGATTAAGATCGGAGGATTCTTTAAAAACACCCTGGCGATGGATAGTCGTTGCTTTTGACCGCCGGAGAGCCTGACTCCACGTTCCCCCACATAGGTATCGTAACCCTCGTCAAGAGTCATAATGAACTCATGAATATTGGCATCTTGCGCAGCTTCAATGATTTCTGCATCTGTAGCGTCGGCCTTACCGTACGCAATATTTTTTTTAATTGAGCCATCAAACAGATAGACGTCCTGTTGCACAATGCCGATCGTATTACGCAAAGACTCCAGCGAAATATCCCTGATATCCTTTCCATCGATGGTGATCGATCCGGCGGTAACGTCATAAAATCTCGGCAGGAGAGAACATAAGGTTGTTTTTCCCCCGCCGGACGGCCCGACCAAGGCAATCGTTTTCCCCGCTCTTATCGTGAGGTTTACATTATCTAAAACATTGTAATCATCGTTATAGCGAAACGAGACACTTTTATAGTCAATATCCCCTAAAACTTTAGAAAGGGGTTCAGCCCCTGCTTTGTCCACTATATTGGGCTGAGTTTCGACAACTTCAATGAATCGCTTAAATCCAGCGTACCCTTTTTGAAATTGTTCTGTAAAGTCGATCAGCACATCAATCGGATTGATAAAGATGTTAATGTAAAGGACATAGATCGCCAGATCGGTAATTTTCAGCGAGCCCTCGGCGATAAATACCCCTCCGGAAACAATGACCACAACATAGAGTAGTCCTTCAAAAAATGAATTCCAGGCATGAAAACTCCCCATAGTTTTATAAGTTTCGATTTTGGATAATAAGAACGCTTGATTGCTTTTACTGAATTTTTCACTTTCCAAGTCCTCATTAGCGAAGGACTTGACCACTCGGATTCCAGAGAGGCTATCTTGTACGCTGGAATTAACGGCGGCAATTTTAACTCTGTTGTCGATAAATATGGGGGTCATTTTAATATTCTTATAAACGGTGAACAGCACCATGATGACTGTGACTAACAACAAAATCAAGGTCATTTTGACATTGATAATCATTAGGATAATAAAGGAGCCAACGATTTTCAGAGCGGAGATAAAGAGGTTTTCTGGTCCGTGATGAGCAAGCTCGGATATATCAAACAAGTCAGCGACCAGTTTGGACATCATTTCGCCAGTGTTGTTTTTATCATAATATGAGAAAGATAATCTTTGAAAATGATTGAACAAATCCTTCCTCATTTCCGTTTCCATTCTAGCGCCCATAATGTGTCCCCAGGAAATGATGAAATACCGGCAGAAATACTTTATGACGTACATCCCCAACAAGGCGATACCGACAAACACTAAAGCATAGAGAATCGTCGCCTTATCTTTGGTAAACAGATTCTTGGTTAGATAATTAAGGATTTGAGGAAAGGCCAGATCAATGATGGAAACGATCACGGCACAAAACATGTCCGTGTAAAAAAGGAATTTGTGGGGTTTGTAATACTTAATAAATTGCTTGAGACTATTCATGAATGCGATAGGGTCCCCTCTCAGAGTTTTATCTTCATTGTAACATAGTGGGTGGAGCTTTTTATGTCCAGGTGATCATTGGTGTCCTACATATTTCAACGGCAAATGTATTTGGGATGGTGATTTTAATTGTCAAAAAGGATTCTCCTCATGATAGAAATTATCTGGAACTTGTCAGAAAATACTTTGAGGTGAAACTTTTTAAGCTGATGAAAATGAAAAAGGGCGCACTTGATATGCGCTCTTTTTTAGATACTAATTGCTTAAGTAATTGTATGGATTAATCATTATTCATAGGAATCTTGGAAATTGGATTAACCGTTAACCTGTTTTAATAGCTTTGCCATGTTTTTCCCAAGGACCTTGAAGGTTTCGATCCCTTCAGCATCATTTTGGATATCACCTGGATCACGGGATAACGTCATATTCCAATAGCTCGAACTGCAAATGACCATCTCGGCGATTCCAAAGAAAAAGTTGATGGCGGAGTAGGCAAAGGTTGATCCCGCTCTTCGGGCAGAAACGACCGAAGCCCCCACTTTTCCCCTCAATAAAGCACCACCGTTGGATTTCGCTACATAACCACTACGATCGATAAGGGCCTTTACTTCGGTGCTTACATTACTGAAGTAGGTGGGTGAACCAATTATGATTCCATCAGCCTCTTCCATTTTCTGAATAAAGGTATTCATCTCATCGTCCTTGCGCGCACACCGATTATCTTTAGTTTTTCCGCATTTGCCGCAGGCCAGGCAGCCAAAGACTTTACGCCCGCCCAATTGAACGATTTCAGTTTCGATGCCTTCGTTTTCTAATTCCGCCAAGACAATTTTGAGACTTTGTGTAGTATTGCCATTAACCCGCGGACTTCCATTAAATGCTACAACCTTCATACCAGTCACTCCTTAAAACGTTTTGCATAGTTGATTGCTTGATATAATAATAATCGATATAATATTACTTAACAAGTACGTACATTGTCGTACTATAGTATCTAATTGTATACCATAAATTTAAAAGGCTTATAAGCATTATGTGAGAATTATTTATCCGGTAATGTCTAAAGGAGTGAAGCGAAATGATCAAGTTCAAAAATAACGAATATCAATGTTCCATGGAATTGACTTTGGCCCTTATCGGTGGAAAGTGGAAAGCACTTATACTCTGGCATTTAGGTGATAAAACGTTAAGATATAGTGAACTGAGGAAACTGTTACCAAATGTCACGCCGAAAATGTTGACTCAACAGCTTAGAGAGTTGGAAGACAGTGGCTTGGTCAAAAGATTCATTTATACACAAATACCACCCAAAGTTGAGTATTCTCTGACTCAAGCAGGTAAGAGCCTACTACCCATTTTAGATACCATGTGTAAATGGGGACAGAATTACGCTGATGAATACGAACAACATTAATAAAACCGGAAAAATCAAGAACGCCATGCAAGAACGTCAACAAAGAATTGACCTCTCCTCAAAAAACAGATTAAACCCATTTACTGCTGACTTACTGCTGGTAGGGTTTACTTCGACCCATTCCAAAAACTAGGGACTATATTTTATTGAGTATAATACTTGTTCAAAAGAAGTATGTGGGAAGGGCAAAAAACTTGACTATTTCATATATAGAGTGATAGACTTAATGAAATTTATCTCGACCTTAGGTTGTACTATTCACGATTCAACTTAATATCGCTCACTATCGCTTAATTCTATTTAGAAGCGGGGGAACCATTTCTGGGGTGAATCCTTCACAGGTAAATGTTTTGTGAAGGTAGGGTTACTTTTCGACCCGAATCCGTCAGCTAACTTCGTAAGCGTTGAAAGAGAGGAATTGAGCACTGTGCTTTGCTTTGCTATTCCTTGCTTTTTTCGTTAGCTGTAACCCTAGATAGTTTGTCTAGGGTTTTTATTTTTAAAAGGGGTGATTCTTATGATGGGAAATTACGAAATGGAACTGTCTGAAGGAAAAATGCTTAACGAATTAAGTAAGCTGGCTCACAAAAGCAGCCTAATTAAACCTGAGTTGTATAGTAAATACGCAGTTAAACGCGGACTCCGAGATCTAGACGGGAGAGGGGTACTCGTTGGTTTGACAGAGATAGGAGAGGTCCATTCCTATATTCTCGATGAAGGAGAGATCATTCCTGTTCCGGGCCGCTTAATTTATCGCGGCTACGATATCGCGGACCTTGTGGAAGGCTTTACAGATGAAGATCGCTATGGGTTTGAAGAGGCTGCTTATTTGCTGCTCTTTGGACGTCTACCGGATCATAACGCACAAAAGGATTTTCAACAACTACTTACCCTTAATCAAATGCTGCCAGAAGATTTCGCTCGTGATATGATTTTAAAAGCTCCCAGCAAAGATATCATGAATACGCTGGCGAGAAGTGTTCTGGCATTATACTCCTTTGATGACAATCCTGATGATACGTCTATGGAGAACGTTTTAAAACAATGTATTCGGCTTATTGCCTGTTTTCCATCTTTAGCAGTCTATGGTTACCAAGCATTCTCCCATTACCATGGAAATCAAAGCCTGTATATTCACAGTCCACGAGCGGATTTGAGTATTGCTGAGAACATTCTCTCTATGCTGCGACCAGATAGTAAATATACAAAGCTAGAGGCAACGCTGCTTGATCTGGCCTTAGTGCTTCATGCCGAACATGGTGGAGGCAACAATTCAGCCTTTGTGACCCACGTCGTCACTTCTACTGGAACAGATACCTACTCTGCTATGGCGGCGGCTATTGGTGCGCTCAAGGGGCCGCGGCATGGAGGGGCTAACATTAAGGTTGTCCAGATGTTTGAGGATATCAAAGACAAATTGAAGAATTGGGATGATGATGAAGAAATTGAGACCTACCTTACGCAGATCCTTACCAGAGATGCCTTTGATCGGTCAGGTTTAATTTATGGGATTGGCCACGCCGTTTACTCCATCTCGGATCCGAGGGCGGTTATTCTTAAAGATTATGTTGCCCAACTTGCCCGAGAAAAGGGGCTGGAAGCTGAATTTGAGCTTTACGCAGCGGTTGAGAGACTAGCACCTCAAGTTATAGCGAAGTCTAATAAAATGTATAAGGGTGTTAGTGCCAATGTCGATTTCTATTCTGGTTTTGTTTACAGAATGCTGAATATCCCAGATGAAATGTTCACGCCGATTTTTGCCATTGCCAGAATCGCAGGCTGGAGTGCGCATCGCATTGAAGAAATAGTCAATGCAGGGAAAATCATAAGGCCGGCCTACAAAAGTGTAGCACCCAGACGAAATTATATTAGGATGATCGAAAGGACGTAATCGAATAGAGATGAAGTCATCGTGGCAATGGTTAAAGACGCTATTCTGAGATCCTTAAAACTCGCTACTAGTGTCCCTCGAAATTATCATAGCGTTATGAACTAAAAAACAATAATCCCGCCCGTCATGGACGGGATTATTGTTTTTTAGATAATTCTAAGAAACACCTGAAATTGTCATATCATATATTCGAAAAGATTATATTTAGATTAACCAATAATTTGTATTAGATTATTGGTATGGGAGAATCATGAGAAGTGTTAATTTTCCCTCTTCAGTATGGAAGATGAATTGACAACTTTGTCAATGAATACTTTCACCAACTCTGGGTCGAACTGAATCCCGGCATTTTTCTGAAGTTCTCTTATAGCCACTTCATCAGGTAAAGCACCCCGATAACTTCTTACGCTCGTCATGGCATCATAGGCGTCCGCAATGGCTATAATCCTGGGTTGAAGGGGTAGTTCCTCACCCTTTAAACCCTTCGGGTAGCCTAACCCATCCCATCGTTCATGATGAGCCAACACGTATTCCGCCATTTCTGCCATACCGTTGACCGTGCTCAGAATACGATAACCGATTTCTGGATGGCGTTTAATTTCTTCCCATTCATCATTTGTCAGTTTTCCCGGCTTATTAAGTATTTTTTCGTCAATCGCAATTTTACCTATATCATGAAGCAAGCCAACGCTTTTTAGTTCCTGAACTTCTCCTTCTGGTAGACCAAGAGCCTCTCCCATACTTCGACAGAGTGTGGAAACTCTGTGTGAGTGCTGTTCTTCCCGTTTGTTCTTTTCGTGAAGGGTTCTAATAATCGTATTTATAGTTTTTCCACGCATACTTGGGCCTTCAAAGAGTTTTCTCTTGTACATATAATCTTCGGCTTTTTTAAATAGTTCAAGAATATCCTCTTTCTCGTAACGTTTTATTTCATAGCCAAAAGAAATTGATATTTCGATTGAACCCACTCTTTCCTGTAGAGCTAACGAATTGATTCGTTTAAGAATTTGCTCTGTTTCAGCAGCATCCGTGTTGGGCAACAGGATGACGAATTCATCTCCGCCAAGTCGGGCGATAATATCATCGTCTCGGCAGCCTTTGCAGAGCACTTCGGCAACGTTTTTTAGAAGTTCATCACCGATGGCATGACCAAAGGAATCATTAATCAGCTTAAGGCCATTGACATCGGCCATCACAAGAGTCAAGGGATAATTTCTTGCGACATCGAGTCGTTTTAATTCTTCTTCAAAAAAGCGCCGGTTATAGAGACCGGTCAGTTGGTCATGGAAGCTCAAATGAACGATTTTCTTTTCTGCACGCTTTCGATCCGTGACATCCTGAATCATGCCCAGCAAACGAACCGCATTGACTTGGTGATCCAACTCGATTTTTCCAAGCTCATGCACCCAGCGTTCCTCTCCATCATGAACACGGATGATTTTATATTCATAATCGAAGCGTTGCTTTGTATTTTCCACCTGCAAAAGATAATTGGAAAGTTCGTCCTGCCAATCTGGATGAACAATCCCCGCCCACCCTTCCAACGTGTGCGGATAGGTTGCATCAATCCCAAAAATCTCATGAAGCTCTGGTGTACACTCCCATTCTCTCGTTTCGAGATTCGTAACATAGCTCCCCATGTGTGCCACTCTTTGTGAATCACGCCACAAAGCATTCTGTTGCTCCAAGACAGCATTAAGCTCATCCAACTGACTCGTGCGTAGTTTTATCTTATCTTCAAGTTCTTCATTCAGTTTCCGGATGTCTTCTTCAACGTTCTCACGTTTGACTATCTCATCCTCAAGCATCGCATTGCTTTCTTCAAGCTCACTATTTAGATCCTCCAGTTGTGCTGTTCTTTCAACGACTCTGCTTTCTAGTTCCGCATTTAACCTTCTGATCTCTGCTTCAACTTGTTGCCTTGCTCTGAGAGCATTCCAAAGCTCCCTGGTTTTTTGTTTAACCATTCGCTGAAGCGTTCTATTCCAGATGAACATCAATAAGACCATCAGAAAAACTGCGGCTACAATGATTACAATTACCCTGAATAATGGAAGTTCATAAAATGGAATACTTTCAATGCCAAACCATTTTTTATCTATGGCTTTATATTCACTTTCGGAAATCTTAGCAAATCCATCATTAATTGTAGGCAGGTACCCCGAATGCCCCTTTTTGATGGCTCTGAAAAATTGGCTGGTGTATAAGGGCGTACTTGAATAATTAAAGTTATCTTGAAGTCCCATTTTATATAGATAGTATTGGGCAGGGGGTTTTCCTAGCACAAAGATTACGGCCTTGTGATCTTTAGCTGCTTGGACAACAGCTTCTGCCGTATCATATTCTTCAATATCGGTTATGCCATGATCTTTAAGAACATTGATACTGTTATCCCCTTTTTTCGCGGCCACCGTAAACTCCTTTAAAGAATTGACATCGGTAATCGCGGAGATATTCTTCTGAAAAAAAATAGGGATATCAATTGTCGCATAAGGCTTCGAATAATCAAAGATCTTGGCCCTTTCATCATTATAGGAGATCGTATCAATGACATCGAAATCACCTTTTATCATACTTTCATAGGCTTTATTCCAGGTCATTCCAGTGATCGTCACTTTTATCCCAGTCTTTTGCTCGAAAAGTTTCCACTGGTCTATCGTGATTCCTTGCAAATCACCTTGACTATCGCGAAAAGAGTAAGGGGGATAGGTGTCATCTGTAACCACGCTGATCGTTTTTATTTCAGGAGGGGTAGCATTGACATGGGTCGTGTGCATAAGCAGAAATGCCAAACTCAAGATCCAAAAAAAGAAATATTTCCGACTAGCATGTTTCATCAAAGCTGACCTCCCTCGCTAGCATAGCTATCTCCGCCCTGTGATTCAATCGAGGCGTTAAACTACAATTCCCCATCCTGAAAAACGACATAAGACGCTCTTTTTTCCTATTTTAAGTATTCTTTGCAACCTTAGAAAATCCTGCAATCTATTATAAAATGCTTTCGGAATTGCCAGTAAATGCAGTGAAAGGTATATCGATTATAATGAACATTGATATACCTTTTTGTTTTAAATAATATTGTTTGAATGCTGGAAGCACTTATTGGAGAATTAGACTGGAATTTGCCGAATTTGTGATATGCATAGGATAAATAAGGAATCTGAATTTTAGTAGTTTCACAGAAACTTGCCTAAGCCATTGCTGTCCGAAATGAAAAAAGGCCTGACCAATAATGATTGGAGACTTTTAGATAACTGAAGGATAATTCAAAATTATGTCGAATTCAAACAGATTCAAGTTATTAATAACTTGAATCTGTTTGAATTCGACGTTCCGGTTTAACGAAGATTAGATTGATTTAGGGGTTGGGAAATGGAGAAAAAAAGAGGTTCAATTCGAGACATCATTGGAATTTTATTTATAGTTATCATAATATGCACTTTTAGTATCATAGGTTATGTTGTATTTTCCAGTTGGAAAGTATCTGTTAACAATATTATTGCCGAAATGGAGAATGACGCTAATCAAGATATTCTAAATAAGATGGAAAAGTTCCTTAGTGTTCCGTTATATATCAATGAGGCTAACCATAATTTAATCGAAAATCAAATAGTCCGTTTATATACTAAAAAAGATCGGGAAATTTATTTCGCGGAAGTATTAAAAGCTAATAACGAAGGAGAAGTATATAGTTTCAGTTTTGGTACCGAAGATGGTGACTATTACGGAGCTCGCAGAAACGAGAAGAATCAGATAGAAATAATGGAAAATAACGTAGGGACAAATGGAAACACTCGCTATTATTCGATCTCAAAAGATTTAACAGTAGGGGAACTGGTCGAAGAAACAGGAAGGTTTGACTGTCGTACAAGGGATTGGTATAAAGTTGCCAAGGAAAAACAAAAACCGGTTTTCTCTCCTATATATAAACATTTTGTAATGGATGATTTAGCCGTTTCAGCGGCATATCCTATTTATAAAAACGGTATCCTTCAAGGCGTTTTGGGAACACATATCATTCTTTCCAACATCAATAATTATTTAAAGGATGTTGTTAAAGACAAGCAGGCTACTGCTTTTATAGTTGAAAAAAATTCTGGAGAGCTCGTGGCAAATTCACTTGGAATGGCCAATTTTGAAAATCTTGCAGATAATCAAATAAAACGAAAAACAATCCAGGATATTAATAATAGACCTATTATTGAGGCGTACCAAAATTACCGCCAAAAATCCGAAACTAATTTCATTGTTAATACCAACAGTGATAAATTACATATTAAACTAACTGATTATCAAAAAGAAGGCTTAGATTGGCTAATTATAACAGCGATTCCGGAAAGCCCGTTAACAGTCGGAATTAATCAGAAGATCATAATTTCGATCGTACTTTCAATGATCGCTCTTATTATAGCCATCTTAATCTATATAAAAAGTACTGAGAAAGTTCTTAAACCCATTTACAATTTAATCGACGCGACCGAAAAGTTTGCTAAAGGGGATTTTTCACAAAGAGCAATGATTTTCCGAAATGATGAAATCGGAAAATTGTCCAGCGCCTTCAATAATATGGCCGAAGAATTATACCTACTAATAAATAATCTCGAAGAAAAAGTTAGAGAGAGAACCCGGGAGTTAGAAAAAATAAACAATGAATTAAAAGTATCAAAATTGAAAGCAGAAAATGCTAATCGAGCAAAAAGTGATTTTCTGGCCAACATGAGCCATGACATGAAAACACCATTAACAATAGTCTCGGCATTTAGTCAGGAGTTAAAAGAGGGGAAAATTGGTAACCTCAACGACGTGCAAAAAGCGACGATTGAGAATATCCTCTTTGGTACAAACCAGTTAACAACAATCGTCGAAAACTTACTGGACCTGTCAAAACTTAGCGCTGAGGCAAGATCCTCATTAATTCTCAATGAAGTCGATGTATCTTCCCTGGCAGTAGAGGTTGCGAACAGCATGAGTTTGATTTCCCGGTGTAAGCAGGTCAGATTGATTACAACCGTAGCAGATACCGACCTGATCGTTGCTGAAACGAGAATGATTAAACGTGTTATGCAAAACTTATTGCACAATGCCATAAAATTCAGCAAAAATGGTGACGAAGTACATTTCACTATATCAAGTACACATGACCCCGTCGATGGAGTCGTAATTGAGGTTATCGACCATGGGATAGGGATACCCAAAGATATGCAGGAATTAATTTTCAACCGTTTTTTTCAACTGGAGAATATGCTTCAAAATGAACAGTCCGGTACTGGTTTGGGTTTGGCAGTGGTCAAGAAAATAGTTGAAGCTCATTGCGGAACGATTACCGTCATTTCCGAGAATGAAAAGGGAACAAAATTTGTCGTGTTTCTGCCGACATTTCCAAAACTTGATGAAGAATTGGTGTAAGGGGCGGTTCTATGTACAAGATTCTGGTTGTTGATGATGAGCCCATGATCCAAAAATTTATGGAAGGGTTTCTATCCCGCGAGGGTTATTTAGTCAAAGTTTGGGCAGGAGAGAAAATTCATGAGGTAATTAATGAATTTAATCCGGATCTTGTTCTATTGGATATCATGATGCCGGGAACTGATGGTTTTGAAGTTTGTAAACAGATTAGGAAGACGAACAATATACCCATAGTTTTCCTGTCCGCTAAGAATGATATAATGGATCGGGTTCTAGGACTCACGTTGGGTGCAGATGATTTTCTGGCAAAACCCTTTGACAGTGAAGAATTGCTCCTTAGAATACGAGCAATTTTAAGACGCAGTACGCATAGCATTATTAGAGAAAACTGGGAGATTTTAAGAGTTGCGGACCTAATTGTTGACCATAAGGCCCGAACCGTAACGATAAACGGAATCGTTATTGAATTGACGCCCAAGGAATTCGACCTCTTATGGCTATTAGCTAGTAATCCTAAACAGGTTTTTACTCGCGAGCAGATAATTTATCAAGTATGGAATAGCGACTTTTATCAAGGCACTGCCATAGTGACGATGTTGATTAAGCGTTTAAGAGAAAAGATTGAACCGGATGAAGGTAGTCCAATATACATAAAGACGGTAAGGAGTGTCGGATATAAATTTGGACTATAGTCTTGGTAAATACCAGGACTATTTTTCTGCCTTTCTTTGATATAAAAGTGTTACGATAATGTTATATTTGGTTGATATAATGAAAACTAGGAAGAATTAGAGCATTTTTTGACACAACTAGAAGGTGAGGGCTTGATATGCCAAATATTTTGGTCGTGGAAAGTCAACGAAATACGCTGTTGTTTCTGCGAATCCTGCTTGAACAAGAAGGATATGAGGTTATGGCCACATCCGACGGATACGAGGCTGTTAAGCTCTTTGCCAGAACACCTTCGAAGATGGTCATTTGCAATTTACTTAACCCCAGCCGTGATGGTCTTAAAACGATTAAAGAGATAAAAACTATAAATAGGTCGGCCGTTGCTATGATTATTATAAGTGGTAGTGAAACAATTAAAGAATTAGATTATCTTGAGGCTGCTCTTAAGCATGGGGTCCAAGCTACCATTGCCAAACCCTTTGACATTGTAGTTTTCTTAAAATGTATTCATACATTATTATCCGAGCAAGCGTTACTTACAATGTTAGGCGAAGAACCACCTCATTGTTCTTAAATCTAGAGTAGGGAGGACATACGGTGTTAAAAAGAATTTCCATAAAGGTCATTGTTGGAATTTTGTTTATTGTCATTATGATAAGCACGTTTGGCATAATAGGTTATGTGGTGTTTTCCAGTTGGAAAGGATCTGTCGACAACTTTATTGTTAAAATGGAAAATGACGCAAATCAAGATATAGTAAAGCAGATGGAGAAGTTCCTCAGTGTGCCCTTAAATATGAATGATGCTAACCATAATTTAATTGAGAATGAGATTGTTGATTTAAACAATCAGGAAAAACGAGAAACATATTTTGCAGGAGTAATAAAAGCTAATAACAACGAGGAAGTTTATAGTTTTAGCTTTGGCGCAGAAAATGGTGACTACTATGGGGCTCGAAGAAACGAGAAAAATCAAATAGAAATTATGGAAAATAACTCAGAGACCCATGGCAACACTCGCTATTATTCGATTACAAACGATTTAACCGTAGGAGAACTGGTCGAAGAAACCGGCAGGTTTGATAGTCGTACAAGGGATTGGTATAAAGTTGCCAAGGAAAAACAAAAACCAGTTTTTTCTCCTATCTATAAACATTTTGTAATGGATGATTTAGCCGTTTCAGCGGCCTATCCTATTTATAGTAAAAACGGCATTTTTCAAGGCGTTTTAGGAACCCATATCACACTTTCCAATATCAATAAGTATTTAATAGACATTGTCAAGGATAAGCAGGCTACAGCTTATATCGTTGAAAAAAATTCGGGAGAGCTCGTGGCAAATTCACTTGGAATGGCCAATTTCGAAAATCTTGCCAATAACCAAGTCAAAAGAAAAACGATTCAAGATATTAAGGACTACTCGATCGTAGAGGCGTACCAAAATTACCGCCAAAATTCCCAAACTAATTTCATTGTTAATACCGAAAGTGACAAATTGCACATTAAACTAATGGATTATCAAAAAGAGGGCTTAGAATGGCTAGTTATAGTAGCTATTCCGGAAAGTCCGTTTACAGCAGGAATTCATCAGAACATTATTATGTCGAGTGCACTTTCAATGATAGCTCTTATCATAGCCATCTTAATCTATATAAAAAGTACTGAGAAAGTCTTCAAACCCATTTACAATTTAATCGATGCGACAGAAAAGTTTGCACAAGGGGACTTTACGCAAAGAGCTAAGATTTTCAGAAATGATGAGATAGGAAAATTGTCCATTGCCTTCAATATTATGGCTGAAGAGTTATATCAATTAATCAATAAGCTTGAAGAAAAAGTTAGAGAGAGAACACGGGAGTTAGAAACGACAAATCTTGAATTAAAAGCTTCAAAATTGGAAGCGGAAAATGCTAATCAGGCCAAAAGCGCTTTTTTAGCCAATATGAGTCATGAAATCCGAACGCCGATGAATGGAATTACAGGATTTTTACAGCTTCTCGAGAACACAGAACTGAAGACCAATCAGCAAGAATTTGTAGGTATTATTAAGGAATCAACAGAGAATCTGTTAACTGTTATCAATGACATTCTTGACATATCAAAAATTGAAGCTGGTAAATTGGAACTTGAGAAGATCTCCTTTGATATACGGTCAACGATTGAAACATCTGTAATTTCTTGTGCTAGCAAAGCAATCGAAAAAGGCCTTGAACTCAATATGCTCATTGGGTCTGACATTCCTCAGTCTGTTATAGGTGATCCGACCAAATTGAGACAGGTGATTATTAATCTATTAAGTAATGCGGTGAAGTTCACGGATGAAGGGGAAGTGTTGCTAAAAGTCTGTTTAAAGGGTCAAACTGATTCGAGTATTGATCTAGTGTTTATGGCAAAGGATACTGGAATTGGTATGACAGAGCAAGAAACAAGTAAGCTTTTTCGACCATTTACCCAGTCAGATTCATCATCAACAAGAAAATATGGTGGTACCGGACTAGGGTTGGCAATATGTAAAAATATTGTGGAAAGGATGGGGGGGGAAATCAAGGTTGTAAGTGAAGTCGGTAAAGGGACAACGTTCAGTTTCACGGTAACTTTGCATAAAGTACAAACACAAGTACAAACACAAGCACAAGAAGAATCTTTAGAGGTTATCGAAGGGCACAAATACGACGATAAAAGTAATGTGTTTTCAAGACCTCTGGCACAAGATTCTAATAATAGCAAGCTTAAACTATTGGTGGTTGAAGACAATGAGATAAACAGACTATTCTTTACTAAACTTCTGAAAATGAAAGGGTTCAGCTGTGATGTAGCTGTAAATGGCCTAGAAGCAGTGCGGGCCAGTAATGATATGGATTATGATATCATTTTTATGGACTGCCAGATGCCCGTAATGGACGGTTACCAAGCAACCAGGGAAATCCGGGCCCGTGAAGAAGCTGGAAAACATACAGTGATTGTAGCTATGACTGCCTACGCCATGAAGGGGGATGCAGAAAAGTGCCTGGAAGCAGGAATGGATGTATATTTAAGTAAGCCGATTGATATTAATGAGGTCATCAAGATACTACAGAAGTATGGATCGGTTGTCATCGAAGAGAACAATGAAATAGTGCACCAAGGTAATTTTTCGGAAAATGTAGTGTCCTTGATGGAAGAGTCAGGGTTTGATCGGAAAAGCTGTGAAGAATTACTGGATTGTTTTTATGAACAAACAAAAAGCCTAATCAAGGACGTTAATATTAATATCGTGGACAACAAACTCAAGGCAGCAGCCACGCTTCTACATCAGATCAAAGGTTCAGCCGGTAATGTCAGGGCCAAAGAAATAGCAAAGTATGCTTCAGCTGCTGAAGACGCAATAAGAACCCAAAATATAGAAATGCTTCGTAGTTTGTTGAAAGGGATAGACCAATTGCTAGATGCTCTGAAAACTTCCAGAGAAGGAGGATCTTCACAGTTATGATGGGAAATGTAATGATTATCGATGATTCCCCGGTAGATAGAAAAATCATCTCTCAGATTCTTGAAACAAGACTGAAGGGTATTAAACTCTTTGAAGCTGAAGATGGGTCAAATATCAAGGAAAAGCTGATCTCAAACGGAATACATATGTGTATTTTAGATATTATCATGCCAATTAAGAATGGGTTTGAGATATTACAGGAAATAAAAGACGATCCCATTTTAATGGATATTCCTGTTATTGTTTGTACGGGGATGGAGGATAAATACACCATAGAAAAAGCATTAACTTTGGGGGCATATGACTATTTTGCTAAGCCTCTCAGTGAAGAGGTCATGAAGATTTCTCTACCGTTAAAAGTGAAGAATGCCATCGAACTGATGATCAGAAAACAGCAGATCATTTACTTAAGCTATCATGATAAATTGACAGGTCTTTATAACCGGAGATTCTTTGAAGAACGACTTAAACTATTGGATACCCCAGCAAATCTTCCTATCGCCATCTTAATGGGAGATATTGACGGTTTAAAGGTCGTAAATGACGCTTTTGGCCATGATAAAGGTGATGAGCTGTTAATAAAGGCAGCAGCATCTGTTCAGGGCGCTTGCCGACGAGATGATTTGATCGCTCGCTGGGGTGGAGATGAACTTGTGATTCTTTTGATTAAAACCAATAACAAAGAAGTCGAAGAAATAGTCAATAGAATAAAAGATTTAAATGTCAATGAAACTGTTTATTCTATTCAGGTCAGTATTACATTTGGCTGGGATACAAAGCATGATACGGATCAAGAACTACAAAAAGTTCTAAAAGGTGCCGAAGACTCCATGTACAGAAATAAAATCACCCAAAATCAAGGCACGAGGGGTTCTATCGTTAATACAATAATCAAAGCCCTGCATGAAAAAAACCCAAGGGAAGAACAACATTCCAAACGAGTCGGTGAAATGTGCGAGAACATAGGACAAGCAATGGGCTTATCTGAAATGGAAGTTAACAGACTTAAAACCGTTGGCTTGCTACACGATATAGGGAAAATTGCCATCGATGAAGGTATACTCAATAAGCCTGGAAAGCTGATTGAACGGGAGTGGGACGAAATTAAACGGCATCCTGAGATTGGGTATAGAATATTAGGTTTATCCTATGAAATGTTAGAATTAGCCGATTGTATATTGGCTCACCATGAAAGATGGGATGGTGCAGGTTATCCTAAAGGCCTAAAAGGCGAGGCCATTCCAAGGGTAGCAAGAATAATTGCCCTTGCCGACAGTTATGATGCTATGACTAGTGAACGCTCTTACCGAAATGCTTTGAGTGAAGAAGAAGCCTGTTTGGAAATTCGCCGCAACGCTGGAACACAGTTTGATCCATACCTTGCCAGAGTCTTTGTTGAACAGGTACTAGCTGGCCGATGGAATTAAGCACTTAAATTGTGCTTATCTAGATAATGACCGCAGCTTAATATTTCAAATTAACGATTAGGAACAATATAAGAGCGTGTTCAATGATCTTTCAACGTGGAGTTACAAAAACTCTTTTTATTAAGCATTCTTTGCAATTTAGAAAATCCTTCATCTTTTATGAAATAATTCAGAGTACCTGTAAATGCATAAAAGCAGTATGTCAAATTATATCTATTGACATACTGCTTTTATTTAAAAGAAATATCCTTAATACCGGAAAAAGATATAGGAGGATTAGACTGGGATTCGCCGAATTTGTAAGTTATATTGTATGGGATAAATAAGGGATCTAAATTTTAGTGATAGGTAGGAGTGTTGAATGATGAAATCTAATAGAAGGTATCTGGAAACATCTTTGGCAACCCAGATGATCCTAATTCCTTTCTTGCTTACCATAGGGCTTTTCATCGTTTCAGCGATCACAGGTGGGTTAAGGTTATATGAGCTTGGCAAGAATGCTGAAAACTTGATCCTATTACTGGTTGGCATTTTAGGTTCGGTTACTGTGGGCGGTAGTGTTGGATATAATTTTGCGAGGCTATCCAAGAATAAGCCTGACTCAGCCAAGGAAAGGTATCTCCCGGCCCTTGTGCCTATTATCTATGCGCTGATCTTTGCAATTTCTGCCCTATTACTCTCCGACGGGGATTTTAATTCTGGCTGGTGGGGAGTATATATTCTCAAGAACCCGATGTTTTTCCTTTTTGGCATCGGTCTTTCATTATCCGGACTACACTATATTATCCCAGTGGCAGAGCTTATGGGGTATATGGGGTTTCTCGGGGGGATTATTTTATATGAAGGAACCACGAAGACCGTGCTAGATTGCCCTCTATCGAGAAGCTTCAAGGTGACCTCGGGGCTGCTTTGTATTTCAGTCATTGTTTTTTCTGGTATCGCAACAAGAACGATTATTGATAATGGTTTGACGGAACTGCTTTATGGGAAGTCAACGGTTGGGAGTGATTTAACGGAATTTGATCTGATGGATAAAGCCCCGTTCAAGGCTAACAACGGCCTCGCCAGGCTTGATAAACCTGCCAGTTTACAATTTGCAGACCTCAATACCATGCCGCGTCTTGACGGTGCGACAGCCGCCTATCCGGTTTATGCGGCATTTGTTGAAGCTGTCTATAAGGGGCTTGGTGAATACTATCAAGTCAATCGGACCAACAATAACTACGAGAAAGATCTATCGACCGCCTTTGTGGCAAGTGAGCAATTTCCCCTTGATTTAGTGAGGTGTTCAAAAACCGACGCAGCCTACGATCGGTTAATAGCAGGTCTGACCGATATAATCTTTGTTGCAGAGCCATCAAAGGCTCAGGTTGAGGCCATCAAGGCACGAGGAGATGAGTTTGTGTTAACGCCAATCGGAAGTGAAGCCTTTGTCTTTTTCACCAACTCAAAGAATCCAGTTGAGAATCTGAACATTAAACAGATCCAGGATATCTACTCCGGTAAAATCACCCGTTGGAACGAAATTGGTGAACAATGGAATAAAATCCGGCCGTATCAACGTCCTGAAAACTCAGGGAGTCAAACGGTTATGCAAAATAAAGTGATGAAAGGTATCACGATGCTTGAGCAAACAAAGGAAACCTATGCAGGTGGTATGGGTGATATCATTAGTCAGGTTGCAAGTTATAAAAATGCCAAGAATGCCCTAGGATATACATTTATGTATTACTCGACCGAGATGATCAAAACCAATCAGATAAAGTATCTTGCGATTGATGGAATTAAACCGACTCATGAAACAGTCCGAAATAAAACCTATCCCTTCACAGTTCCAGTTTATGCAGTTACTTTGAAATCGAATAAGAAAGAAAATGTCAGTCGTTTGCTTAATTGGTTCTTATCCGAGGAAGGTCAAAGTCTCGTCGAAAAAACTGGATACGTTCCTGCTATAACAGGTGATTCGAAAAAAGGACTAGTAAGATCTATTGGATCCCTTCTTGTGACAATACTAAATCCAACGTAACGGATAAGATTTCTGTGAAAGTTGCGATTCTGAACGAAAAAGAGAAGCTATTAGCTCAGAAAGAAGTTAATATTTTCCACGAAGGGTTTTATACCGTTCATGCTTCTCCAGATGTTGTAATCGGTGTTAGAAACGATACCCCTTACTAGCCACTCGTTTGAATAAGCTCGGTAATGGGAATATAATGCAATGAAACAATAGATAAGAAAGAAGGATAATTGTGTTAAAAATTGGTTCTCATCTATCCATTTCTAAGGGATTTAAGGCTATCGGCAAAGAAGCCCTGAAAATACACGCAAATACGTTTCAGTTCTTCACCCGTAATCCAAGAGGAAGTAAAGCGAAGGAAATCGATCCAAACGATGCTGAGGCATTACTGATGCTTATGAAAGAAAATCAATTTGCGCCGATTTTAGCTCATGCCCCTTATACCCTCAATGCTTGCTCTCCAGAGATAAAAACAAGAGAGTTTGCTACCCAAGTTATGGCAGACGATTTGGTTCGTATGGAATACTTACCTAACAATCTCTATAATTTCCACCCGGGCAGCCATGGTGGACAAGGCGCAGAGGTTGGTATTCAACAAATAATAATTCAGCTTAACACCCTTTTAAAGCCCGAGCAGACAACCACCGTATTGCTTGAAACGATGGCAGGCAAAGGCACAGAAGTGGGTCGCACCTTCGAAGAACTCAGGCTGATTTTAGACGGTGTGAACCTTTCTGAAAAAATGGGTGTTTGTTTGGATACTTGCCATATTTATGATGCCGGTTATGACCTTGTTAATGACCTTGACGGTGTGCTTGTTAAGTTTGATAAGATCATAGGTTTAGAGAGGCTCTATGCGATCCACCTAAATGACAGTTTGAACCCGAAGGGCAGTCATAAAGACCGACATGCTAAAATCGGTGAGGGCTCAATTGGTTTGAAAGCCATCACCCAAATCATTAATCACCCCAAACTCCGTCACCTGCCGTTCTTCCTTGAAACGCCTAACGATGTTTCGGGCTATGCTCAAGAAATAACGTTGTTGAGAGATGCGTATGAAGCATAGAAAGTAAACTATCTAGTAGACAGAGGATAAAAGAGACAATAGTTTATATATTCTTTTAAATGGGACACGTTTGTTATTAAATAGTACGTTTATACAATGCTCTTTTCGACATATTTCACTGCTTCAATATGAGATAATTTATCCGGATATTCTCAATTGAAGGGGTGTAGTATAAGATGAACATGAGGGCAATTGCATTAATCTTAATCTTATGTAGCTGTATTTTAGTAACAACACCAGCTTTTGCTGCTACTAATAATGTAATTCCAGCTATTGATTCGCCACAAATTATTAGCATTAATAGACTTTCCGGACAGACAAAATTCGAGACTGCCAAGGCTATCTCTGAGTATTATAGCGACGGAAAAGTTAAGAATGTAATCCTTTCAACAGGAAATGAATTTGCAGATGCTTTATCGGCAAGTGTCCTAGCGCATAAAAAGGAAGCCCCTATACTATTAGTTGATTCTTCGGTTGATAGCTCTAAGGATGCATTTGATTATGTCAATCAACATCTTGATTTAACTGGAACGGTATATATCATTGGCGGTGTAGGAATAATAGGCACAGAATTCGAGGCTAAGCTTAATGACCTTGGATTCAAGAATGTTGTTAGAATTGCTGGCATGGACAGGTACGGTACATCTTATGCGACAGCCAGATCACTTAGCGATAGAACTGTATCTACAGTAGTGATATCCTCTGGAGAACAATTTCCTGATGCCTTAAGTATCTCAAGCTTTGCTGCTAATAAAGGCTGGCCGATTTTGTTAACTCCTCACGACGTACTCCATGAAGAAATGAAAAACTTTTTACTGGAAAAGATGCCTTCAAAAATATACATAACTGGGGGATCAGGAGTGATCCTAGATAATGTAAAATCCGAGATAAGTAGTTTGTTACCACAGGCTAATGTCGAACGGTTGACGGGACAATCACGGTTTGATACGAATGCAATCATTGCAGAAACCTTTGCACCGAAGCCATCAAAAATTTATGTAGCCACAGGTTACGGTTTTGCTGATGCTTTGGCAGGTAGTGCTGTGGCAGCTAAAAATGGAGATCCCATTATATTTATTGACCCTGCCGTATCAACATTGCCCAAATCAGTTGCTGGTTACTTTGGAAAACTTTACGCAAACCATTTGAGTCCAAATTTGGTTTCCTTTGGAGGCGGTGGAGTTGTAACGGATGAGATCATGAAAAGTTCGAAAGACTTGATTTCAGGAATAGTGAAAGAAACTAGTATTTATTCTATAGCCGATATCACTGCGACGGTTACGCAAGATGAAGCCTATTCTTTACCTACAACTGTTCAAGCTATGCTTTACAACAGTGATACAATGGATGTTCCTGTTCAGTGGAGTCCCACGCTTGTCGATACCAGCAGCATAGGGTCAAGTGTTTATGATGGAGTTGTAGATGGGTATGGCAAAACAATCAAACTTAATCTTACTGTCAAAGAACCAATACCAATACCAATCTCTCAATACTCTTCTAACTTTGACTCCAACCAGGTCAATCGTACCGAGAACATTCGCCTTGCTGCAAAAGCTCTCAATGGAAAACTATTAGCACCTGGAGAACGGTTCTCCTTCAATGAGAGTGTCGGTGAACGAACTTCCGAAGCGGGTTATAAAGAGGCGCTGATCATCGAAGGGAATACCTTTACTCTGGGGCTCGGAGGAGGAATATGCCAAGTTTCTTCCACCCTTTATAATGCAGTAATTCTTGCTCATTTAGAAATCCTTGAAAGACATCGTCATTCCCTGCCCGTTAATTATGTACCTCCTGGGCAGGATGCAACTGTAGCCTATCCCATTCTTGATTTCGAGTTCAGAAACAGTACAAACGCTTATCTCCTGATCCGTAGTTTCTTAGAAGAAAATACCTTAACCTTTCAGCTTTTTGGAAAGATAAAGAATTGATCATCTTCCACCATTGGAAGGAGCTATCAAAACCTACACCCAGGCTATCTGCTGGACGTAGGTTTTTTTGTATGAATATAGGGCATCTAGCCAATGTTTGTTATAGGACTAGCCTGTCCGGTCTTAGTATGAACGTGGGTCGAACATATTAGATGCATGGGCTAGACTCCTACCTTAGAAAAGAGTAGAATAATATTTGTTTTATTAATAGTCAAACTATAGAGATGGGATTTTTAGGCACTATTGAAGATGGGCAATGTAGAACCTAGTTGGATTTGTGAGGTGCTTTTTGATACAAAACCTAAAAAGAAGGCTACTGGGTGAAAAATTACCCACGGATAAACTGAGTGAAGAAAAATTTAATGTTTTTTGGGGACTTCCTCTATTAGCTAGTGATGCAATTTCTTCGGTTGCTTATGCTGTTGATGAAATTCTATGGGTTCTTGTTCCTGCAATTGGACTTACTTCATACTTTTGGTCTCCAAAGATTGCTTTAGCTATTATAATTCTACTTCTTGTGCTTACAATTTCTTATCGTCAGATCGTGAGTGCATACCCTAATGGCGGTGGTGCATACATCGTTGCCAAAGAAAACCTTAAGATAAAATATGGGCTTATAGTCGGAGCATCTTTATCGGTCGATTACATTTTGACCGTAGCAGTTAGCATTAGTGCTGGTACGGCTGCTGTCACTTCAGCTATTCCTGCCCTTTTTCCACACCGAATTTCAATAGCGTTGTTTTTCATAGCTTTAATGACCATTGGAAATCTGCGCGGTGTTAGTGAATCTTCAAAATTCTTCAGTATTCCAACGTATGCTTTTTTGATAACCATACTTAGTCTCGTAATAGTCGGTAGTATCAAAAGTATTGGGAATGGAGTAATGGCTACTCCAATACTTTCGGATTCTCCTGTCACTTTTGGTACCCGAGCTGTTTCTCTTTTTCTACTTTTACGTGCTTTTTCATCGGGCTGTGCGGCCGTTACAGGCGTAGAAGCCATTTGCGATGCAGTACCCAACTTTAAAGAACCAGCTGTTAAAAATGCCAAACTTGCTTATGTATTATTAACGATAGCCGTGATTATTACCTTTGGAGGAATTACATACCTGGCAACGGTTTTTCACCCTGTACCAAATTCTCAACAAACGGTTATAGCCCAACTTGCCGCTAGTATTTTCGGTAAGGGAATAATGTTCTATATTATTCAAGGAACAACAACCGTTATTCTAGCTATGGCAGCTAATACTGCTTTTGCAGGCTTTCCAATCCTATTATCGATTATTGCTAGAGACGGTTACGTCCCTAGGCAGTTTGCACTGCGTGGACACAGATTAGGTTTTTCGAACGGCATTTTACTTTTAGCAATCGCTGCAGGAACATTAATAATAGTCTTTCAGGGCGATACCCACCTTCTTATTCCTTTATATGCAATCGGAGTATTTACTTCTTTCACATTAGCGCAAGCCGGAATATGTTTAAAGTGGTTTAGGACAAAACCAAAAGGGTGGGTTTATAAAGCCTTCATTAATGGTTTAGGGACTTTAATAACGTTCATAACCGTAATAGTAATTGCTATTACAAAATTCTTAAGTGGTGCTTGGGTTGTTCTAGTCATAATTCCAATTATAGTTTTGTCAATGTTAAAGATTAGAGATCACTACTCAAGGATAGCCAAAAGACTAGATATTCCAAACGATCGAATTGAACGATTAAAGCTTAGTTCTAAACCAACACCCTATGTTATCATTCCCATTCAAAGCCTTAATGTCATGGTAGTAAAAACACTTCGCTATGCAAAGAGCTTGTCCAACGAGGTTGAGGTTTTCAATGTAGAAACCTATGAAGGGGAAGCAGATAAACTACGAAAAAAATGGGCAAAACTTAAGACAGATGTTCCTCTTGTTATCAAGCAATCAGCGTATCGTGATATCGTAGGTTCCCTTACGGAGTATATTGAGTCAAATGAACATGCCTCAAGACATGGAGATTTTATAACTGTTCTTCTCCCACAGTTTGTAGTTGCAAAGCCTTGGGAGATGGCACTTCACAACAACACCAGCTTATTTATTGCTAGAGCGCTCTTGAATTATAGAAATATAGTTGTTTCATTGGTGCCTTTTCAAATCGAGGAGAAGTCCGAACTATACAAGGATATCGACTTAGAGATTGAAGAAGGCTAAAAGAAACGGCCTTATTTATAAGGCCGTAGGCAAAGGACTATTGTATATTTTTAGCATCGCAAGTCGAGACTCCTAAGACATCGCTAACGGGGCAATAACGAATTAAACCTGTTATTATTGGTGCGAATCCAATAAGCCCCCACCAACTCCTAAGGTTTAAGCCTAAAAGAACGATCGTTATGCCAATTACAATTCTTATAATTTGCTCGGTTTTACCAACATTACATTTCATTTTGACCACCCCAAGAGATAATTTGTCCAATATTTTTAAATCTAATAAAAATTATTTATTTGCATGAACGGTAAGGATGCTTCAACAAATATTAATGCGTTGGTTGAGAAGATTGGATTTTTCTCACCAACGCATTTTGTTTTGAGCTAAAGAGTGGGTTGAGGGTGTAGGAATGATACCGGGTAAAAAAGGGGTTTTGGAAGTTTGAGTAGAATAATAGCAATTGGATAATGAATTTGGTTCTATCTATACAAATTTGAGGTATTGTTGATGTTGCCGCTATATATTATGAGTTGTTTTAAATGATTATGTCTATAGATACAGGGATACGGATACGGTCATTCTGAGTTGCTAGAATTGTGATTGTAAGGAAAGCAATGATTGCAGGAAGGAGGGGTATTTATTGAAACTTGACATTCAAACACTTGCTTTTATCTCGTGCCTAACATTTGTCACCCAGGTTATCGCTCTTTTTGTCCAATATAGAGTGAATAGAACTTATCGAGGGATTGGATGGTGGCTACTGGGTTCAAGCTTAATGGCACTGGGGTTTATTTTTATGCCTATGCTAACAGTAAAATCACTAGAGATGCTCGCAAGGATCGCAAACCCACTGATGGTTTTAGGACAAATCTTTCTATATATCGGCATTATACAGTTCCTTGATATGAAAGAGAATAGAAGGGTACTTAGTTCGATTTTTGCCGTTTTTACTCTTTCTTATTATTATTACATGTATATTCATAATGACATTTCTGGACGTACAGTGGTTGTATCTGCTACTTTAGCTGCAATGTCATTAATGACCGCATACAAGCTTTTTTTCAAGAGGGACAGACTTATCTCTGGTTCAGCCAACTTCACCACCACTGTTTTTCTTGCTTATGGATGTTTTTTAACAGTGCGTACTTTTTTGACACTTATTTTACCGCCTATTCACTCTTATGTTGAGCTTGTCCAAATACCGATTCATATCGTTACATATATAGTTCCGATCATCACCAGTACTCTATGGACATTTGGGTTCATCCTCATGGTTAATCAGCGTCTGAATTCAGAAAATCGCGTAGAAAAAGAAAAATTGCAACAGATTTTTAATACAAGTCCTGATGCTGCATTGATAACGCGACTAAATGATGGTTTATTTGTCGACGTTAATGTTGGGTTTTTAGCTCTGACCGGTTATACTCATGACGAGGTAATTGGAGATGCTACATTAAAGATCAGTGTTTGGTATAATATTGAGGATCAACAAATTTTCATAGCTGAGTTGAAGGATAAAGGAATTTGTGAAAACATGGAATTTGTTTTCCAACGCAAAGATGGAAGTCAGTTTGTCGGCATGATCTCAGCCAGAATCATTACAATTCATGCTGCACCCCATATTGTCAGCGTAATTCGCGACATAACCGAGCGCAAGCAGGCTGAAGAGGCACTTATGGAAAGCGAAGAAAAATATCGCTCTATCCTTAACGCCTCCCCTGATGATATCACGATCACGGATCTAGAGGGGCGCATCCTCATGGTTTCTCCAGCGTCAAAAAAGATGTTTGGCTACGAAGCAGATTATGATAGATTTATTGGCATGCGGCTCATTGACTTCATCGTGCCTGAGGATGTTGAGAGAGCCCAATCCAACATCATGTTAATGTACCAAGGCGGTTATCCAAGGCCGAATGAATACCGTGGAGTGCGTAAGGATCAAAGTATCTTTGATATTGAGGTGAATAGTGGGTTTGTTCATAGTGCAAACGGACAACCGACCAAAATGGTATTTATTGTGCGTGACATTACAGAACGCAAGCTAGCTGAGCAGCAAATACAAGAGCTGGTTCAACAGCTTGAAATCGAGAAGAACACCGCTCAGTTCAATTCGATTACTGACAGTCTGACCGGGTTGGCGAATCGAAGATATTTTGATGAGGCTCTCAGGACAGAGTTTTACAGGTTGAAGCGTTCTGGGTCTACTTTGTCGCTTATCATGCTAGACGTAGATCATTTTAAAAAATTCAATGACTGGTATGGCCATTTAGCTGGCGACGATTGTTTGCGGCACATTGGAACCACGCTTAAAACTATTGTTGGGCGAGTACCTGACATTGTTGCACGATATGGCGGAGAAGAATTTGTTGTTGTACTGCCTGAAACAGACGACAATGGGGCGGAAGCTTTGGCGGAACGAATCCGGAAAACAGTTGAAGAGCTCGCTATTCCACACTCTACATCCGACACTGCAGAATATGTTACGGTCAGCCTCGGAGTTGTAACCGTTTACACGACCAAGATATCAACACCAGAACAAGTTGTGGCACTGGCTGATGAAGCTCTATATTGTGCTAAGAAAGGAGGACGTAACCGGATTGCGGTTGCAACTGGGTATCGCAAAACGTGGTAACAACCCTACAAAATGATTGTTTCAGCGATTTCGGTCATAAGATGCGTTATCATTACGATTTTTCGATACCTTAATTATTTAACAAATTATTAAAGTAAATGCATTTTCTTATCGATAATCTTTAAAGTCAAAGAAGTCATGAAACCATATATTAGGGCAGTAGAAAGTGTTGCGTATGCGACGTTAAGTGGCATTTTTCTAAATAGAGGCAGATTAAGTAATGTTCCAAATGTATTGAGTAATAACCAGATTACTAAACTATATCCTAATCCTTTGATATATAAATAATTGCTAGATGTAAACATTATTATATAAGCAAAAATTACTCCGAAAATCATACACACTGCTGCATGGCTAATCATTGAAAGAATTAGACCGAAAATTCCTTTTTCAGAATAAATTTGGTTAGTAAGTATAATTGTTGCATAATCGTTGAAAGTTCTATCAGTCCATCCTAATGATTTATATATAATTCCGACAATGTCGCATGTGATGCTTGCTATAAGTCCTGCGATACCTCCAGCAACAAATCTGTCTTTTTTCATTTAGAATATTCATCTCCTTTAAGCATGCTTTGATTAAATATAGTATGTGTAAGAATCTCAATTTTTATAGGTAAGCACCGGCGAGGAGTTGGAAAAATAGGCACATCATTTAGCCCACGAATTATAATACTAGGATTTAGATCGAGGTAATACAAAATCTAAGATTAAACCTGTCACTACCCCTGATGTAAAGCCTATGAGAAGCATCATTGACAAAACAGCATTAGCGAGATCCTCAAATCCAACATGCACTGTCTTTGCTAAATAAAGGTAATATACCCCAGCAAGTAGGCAAAGTAAGGCTGGTAAATATTTGACTATCTTTATTCGCGGTAATACCCGCCATAGTAAGCTTGTAATACTCGTAAAGAGTGCTACGATTCCAAGTAGAATGAAGAGCATTCTATCCATCACGTTACCCCCCAGTAAATCTTTTCTAGTTACAGTATAGATCGTATTATATCTCTGTTACTTGAGTTATTTTCATAATTCGAATCCGTGGGTATCACTAATAGTTGTAAGGACAAAAAGGGAGTACCTCCCCGAAACCTCGAAAAAGTGTAAGCGACCAAATTAACACCCAGAGGTTATTGAGCTCGTCTAACGGACGGGCTCTTTCTATAAAAAGTAGTTTGAATATGATAAGTATTCAGTATATTATTAAGATAGCTTATTGAAGTTTTCGAGGGGGGAAACATAATGTTAAGCAAAGTAAGGACTATGTCTGAAGCTGTACGATTAGTGCAGAAAGGTCAAATGCTTGCGGTCGGTGGCAATGCTCTACATCGGACCCCTGTTGCATTCTGCCAGGAACTAGCAAGGTTGAAACGGACAGAACTCAAAGGTGTGGGCGCCGCACCAGGTTTCGCAATGGATGTCCTCTGCGCGTCGGAGAGCATTCATGAATTGTACTTTGGTTTCTTCGGATTCGAAAATGAATATGGCCTAGCTCCGGGGATGAGAAAAGGAATTCAGGAAGGAAAGATCAAAGCTGTAGAAGGTTCATGAACAGCGATCATCAATGCTCTCCGTGCGGGAGCTTATGGAATTCCGTTCATAGGTGTAGGTGGTATGTGGGGAAGTGATTTAATCACTCAGCGCCCTGAATTCTTTCAAGTGATGAAGAGTCCATTTTCCGATGAAGAGATTGTAACCGTTAAGGCTTTGCGCCCCGATTGGGCAATTATCCATGTTCAAGAAGCAGATCAGTACGGCAATGCCCGGATCCTCGGCTCGGATTTCCAGGATATATTACTTAGCCGTGCGGCTAAGAAAACTATTATTACCACGGAAAAATTGATTGAAACTGAAATTTTTCGACAAGAACCAAAATCAACTTCTATTCCATATTTCTTGGTCGAAGCTGTCGTCTTAGTACCGAATGGAGCCAAGCCTGGCATCTGCTACCCCACGTACAATAGCGTTGATGCATCCGGAATGACGGAGTATAGTGAAGCTATTAAAGAAGGCAAGATAAACGATTACCTAGCACGCGTTACGGAAGGGAGGTTGTAAAATGCATTACGGACCGGCCGAAATGATGGTGGTTGCTCTTGCACGTGAAATTAAGAACGGAGATGTTGTCTTCCACGGACTGGCTTCCCCAGTACCAATGACAGCGGTGAAGCTAGCGAAAGCCTTTGGAAGAGACTTTACATTGATTAATATCACAGGCGGGGTTGACCCTGATTGGGAAAAACCCGCAGTTATAGGTTCTACCCTTTCGATAAATTTATTTGAGGGAGGAGTGGCAAACTTTGGTTTGGATGAAATCTTCGATCTCGCATGCACTGACCGCGTTGATATTTCCATGTTAAGCTTGGTACAGATTAGCCCGAGAGGCGAGATTAATATGTCCTTTGTAGGTGGGGAATACGATAAGCCAAAGGTGAGATTGCCTGGAGGGGCTGGGAGTGCCACTTTAACACCAGTGTCCAAGCAAACTTTGATTTGGAAGACTAAGCATGATATAAAGTCATTCGTTCCGGAAGTAACGTTTTGCACGGCAAAAGCTAATTCTTCCAAACAGTTTAAAGTTATAACGAATTTATGTACCTTCCTATTGAAAAATGGGCAGTTAGTCGTTCAAAGTATTCACCCCTACTCTAACTTGGCTGAAGTCCAAGCGAATACTGGGTGGGAAATTACTCAGACGGAAATACCCTATACTTCCGCCCCAACTGAGGTGGAACTGGCTCTGATCGAAAAAGTTGACCCCAACCGTATTCGATATATTGAGTTCTAGCATGATCTTATTGGGTATCCATTGTAAGATGAACCCCCTGTTCTCCGCCTTTTAGATGAAATTAGGGGTTAACCTTTTGAAGGTGAGTAACTCTTACTTTATATTTTGGTCAGAGAATGGAGGAGAATGCAGTACTCAGATACAGTTCCTCGTAGGAGATTACTGTTGATAAAAGTAATCCTTTAATTCTCTGGGTCCGGTCAATACATCTCTGCCTATGAACATTGTACCGTCATCCTTTGTTTTGACATTCCATTTAACCAATGTAATATTACCATCTGCAATTTCAATTCCCGTTATACAGCGAGGATGAACGCTACTTCCATCATTAAAATATGGGGGTTCACCTACTTCAGGGAACATAGGCCTATGGGTATGGCCGGCAATAAGCATATGTTTCTTTCTTGTTACCCATTCAGTCAGTTTTTCCTCCACCGCATCTTTTTTATCATAATTTTTGGCTGTACTTGTTGGATCATTTACGCCGAATGACTCAAGTGGTCTCCATAGATACCTAACTAGAAATCTACTTAACTTCCACATATCATAATCTAAGAAGCTTGCTTGATGCCCGTGGATCAAGAGAATTCTTTGATCTGTTATCCTATGCCTTAAAACCAATCCCTCATGAAGCTTAATATTCTCGAATAACGGAATATACTTTTTCTCTTGTTCATCAAAGTATTGGTACAATCTTTTTTTAACGAATTTATCGTCTCTCTTCACCATATCATGGTTTCCAAAAATAAAATAAAGTCTATTTTCCTTAAAAAATTTTGAAAGAAGCCAAAATGCATTGTTATGTACAAATATGATGTCGGTAAGCTTTTTGTTTTTCCAAAGTTCGTCACCATCACCGATCTCTATATAAGTATAATTTTCATGATAGTAATGGGTTAAGGCGGCAAAATATAGATTTTGGTTCTTTAAAAAATCATCTGCCCAGCTTCCATCACCCCTATGGACGTCACTCATTAAAATAATCCTGGAGGAGTCGTCAAAAGGAATTTCTTCTGCTGATTCAAAGACTTTAGAAATACGTTTTAACTTATTCATTGATATTCCTCCACAAATAGAAATTTCGCTCTGGCTTCATTTGAGATAGTATATTGGAAGGAGAGCTTAATGGTTACTTCTATTTGGGTGGGGTTCTTTACACTGTTAAATCCAAATCTTCGATCGTACTAATGACCCAAGATAGTCACATTGAAATTCCTAGATCTTAAAAAGATTTAGGAATCTTAATTTTTATAGGTTTTTTTACTGGATTTATTGAAAAAAAATGTATGAGAGTTTTCCAATGACAAATACTAATTTAGGCTTAAGATTTAAAGTTTAAATTAGAGGAGGTTCTTACTGTGGCTAAGAAAATGAAAACAATGGATGGGAACCAAGCCGCAGCAGAAGCATCTTATGCTCTGACTGAGGTTGCAACCATCTTTCCGATCACGCCCTCTTCTCCGATGGCCGAGGGAGTTGACGAATGGGCAGCACATGGCAAAAAGAATTTATTTGATCAAACGGTAAGAGTTGTCGAGATGCAATCCGAGTCTGGCGCTTCAGCGGCATTACACGGATCCCTCCAAGCAGGGGCTTTGACCACAACCTACACGGCTTCCCAAGGTTTACTTCTTATGATTCCAGAGATGTATAAATTGGTTGGAAATCTTGTGCCAGCAGTATTCCATGTCACTGCCAGGGCTTTAGCAACACACGCTTTATCAATTTTTGGGGATCATCAAGATATTAATGCGGCTCGGCAAACTGGGTTTACGATGATTTGCGCGAATAATGTTCAAGAAGCGATGGACTTAGGCTATGTATCGCATCTTGTAGCGATTAAATCACGGGTTCCAGTTATGCATTTTTTTGATGGTTTTAGAACCTCACATGAAGTTCAAAAAATCGAGACAACCAGTTATGACGAAATTGCTAAACTCGTCGACTTTGAAAAGATTCAGGAATTTAGAGACCGGGCATTGAATCCAAACCATCCTGTCCTCAAAGGGACTGCCCAAAATCCAGACATCTATTTCCAAGGACGCGAGGTTTCAAACCCCTTCTTCGAGGCCGTCCCGGATATCGTGGAGGATTACTTCAAAGAGATCAAGAAAATAACCGGACGCGAGTACCATCCCTTTCAGTATTACGGTGACCCCGAGGCCGAGAACATTATCGTAGCCATGGGTTCCGTTTGTAATACCATCGAAGAAACGATCGACTTCATGGCTCAAAGGGGAGAAAAGGTCGGGCTCATTAAAGTACATCTGTATCGTCCTTTCTCCAAAAAATACTTCTTTGATGTTCTGCCTAAATCCGTGAAGAAAATCGCGGTTCTCGATCGAACGAAGGAACCTGGCTCTACGGGAGAACCTCTGTACCTTGATATATTGCAAATCTATAATCATGAAACGTCAAAACCGATGATCGTAGGGGGGCGTTATGGACTAGGTTCCAGAGATACTACTCCCTCGCAGATTCTCGCTACCTACCAAAACTTGAAGAAAGCACAGCCCAAGGATCGATTTACCATTGGCATTATCGACGATGTGAGCCACACTTCCTTACCAATCGAGGAGACCATTGACGCTTCGCCAGAAGGGACAATCCGTTGTAAGTTCTGGGGACTTGGCTCCGATGGTACGGTCGGTGCAAATAAAAGCGCGATCAAGATTATTGGAGATAACACAGACCTTAATGTCCAAGGTTACTTTGAATATGACAGTAAGAAATCAGGTGGAACGACCATTTCACACCTGCGTTTTGGCAAGCAACCAATCAAATCCTCTTATCTGGTGTTTGATGCGGATTATATTGCCTGTCATAATAAGTCCTTTATTTATCACTACGATCTTCTTAAAGGCCTGAAAAAGGGCGGAACCTTTGTTCTCAACTGTCCTTGGCAGGCGAAGGAACTAGAAGATCACCTGCCAGCGTCTCTTAAGCGGAATATTGCTAAAAATAAGATCGATTTCTATATCATTGATGCCATTTCCATTGCCGGGGAAATTGGGCTTGGCGGACGCATCAACATGGTCATGCAATCCGCTTTCTTTAAATTATCCAACGTCATTCCCGTCGAGGAAGCCCTTCAATATTTAAAAGACTCTATCCAGAAAGTCTATGGCAAGAAAGGTTCAAATATTGTAGAGATGAATTATAAGGCTGTCGATCGTGGCATTGAAGCCTTACATAAAGTCGAGGTTCCTGCTTCTTGGGCTGAGGTTCCTGATGAGGATATGCCAATTAAGGATGAGCCGGACTTTGTTAAAAACATTCAACGGCCTATGGCTCGTCATGAAGGAGAAGACCTACCGACCAGTACTTTTGTTGGAGTCGAGGATGGTACTTTCCCGTTAAGCACAACACGGTATGAAAAACGGGGAATTGCAGTTTATGTGCCCGAATGGCAAATCGATAAATGTATTCAATGTAATCAGTGTTCTTATATCTGTCCCCATGCAACGATTCGGCCTTTCCTCTTGGATGATAGCGAGCTTGAGAAAGCTCCGGACACCTTCAAGACTAAGAAACCTATCGGCAAAGGGCTAGAGGGTTACCACTATCGTATTCAAGTTACGCCTCTTGATTGTACTGGTTGTGGAAACTGTGCCGACGTTTGCCCCGCACCTGGTAAAGCAATTATTATGAAACCAGCCGACCATGAGATTGAAATGGAATCAGAAAACTGGGAATATGCTATTAAAAATGTGACTGAAAAACGCGATCTAATGGATGTTAAGAGCTTAAAAGGAAGTCAATTCGCCCAACCATTGCTTGAGTTCACTGGAGCTTGTCCAGGCTGTGGTGAAACACCCTATGCTCGGCTAATTACACAGTTGTATGGTGACCGTATGTTAATTGCTAACGCTACAGGTTGTTCCTCCATCTGGGGTGGCAGTGCACCCTCTATTCCGTATACCGTGAATGCAAAAGGTAAAGGGCCCGCCTGGATGAGTCCACTATTTGAAGATAATGCTGAGTTCGGCTATGGCATATATCTTGGTTCAAAGCAAATTCGAGCTAAACTAGCCGATCTAATGCAACAAGGCTTAGAGAGTTCTATGAGTGAAAATCTCAAAGAAGCCTTCCGGGAATGGCTAGAAAACATGGAAGATGGAGAAGGATCAAAGAGAGCCTCTGCCCGCGTCCTTGAAGCTATGAACAACGAAGATGTCGCCGGCAATCCGATTCTTTGCGAAATCAAGGTGAAGAAAGATTATCTCATTAAACCCTCCGTTTGGATTTTTGGTGGCGATGGCTTTGCTTATGATATTGGTTATAATGGAATAGATCATGTCATCGCGAGTGGGGATGACGTGAATATCCTTGTGATGGATACTGAGGTTTACTCTAATACGGGTGGACAATCCTCAAAGGCAACCCAGACCGCAGCTATCGCTAAATTTGCAGCTGCAGGGAAGAAAGTTCGCAAAAAGGATCTAGGCCTTATTGCCACAACCTACGGCTATGTCTATGTTGCTCAAATTGCCATGGGTGCTAATATGAATCAAACCATTAAAGCGATTGCTGAAGCAGAAAGTTATCCTGGACCGTCGATCATCATTGCTTATGCATCTTGTGTAAACCACGGGATAAAATCCGGCATGGGCACGAGTATCTTAGAACAGAAAAAGGCAGTCGAATCAGGGTATTGGCATCTCTGGAGACATGACCCCCGTCTTAAAGATCAAGGGAAGAACCCTTTTGTACTCGACTCTAAAGAGCCTACTGCTTCCTTCCAAGATTTTATAAAAGGCGAAATTCGTTATTCGTCACTTATGACCGTATTCCCAGATGTCGCGCAAGAAATGTTCGACGTAGCAGAGGGGCACGCTCGAGAAAAATATCAGACCTTAAAGCGTTTTGCGGAAATGCAATATTGATCGTAGTCTAAAAAGGCTATGGTTAGCTACCTGGACTAAAGGTTAAAGGCATGTCGTTGCAAAAATTGACATGCCTTTAACTCTCAAAAGAATTAGAGTTATCTCGACATATTGTAGATACTCTTTCGGAGACAAGTTGATTTGTGCGCCTTTGATTCCTGTAAAATGAACAAGAATGGTTATTTAATCTAAAGATAACGTCTACTAACGAAGGAAAGCTCAAATTAGACACACGACTCCCGCACTATAGTTAGTGTGGGAGTCGTGTGTCTAATTTGAGCTGTTTTTTAGGACAAAGAATTTGTATCCACCCATTCTTTTGCATTTTGCACGGATTCTTCGCTGGGGATAGGAACATTGGATTGGGGTTTAGTACTTTCGATATGCCCTCGCCAAGCTGCCGTATCATGCCTTTCAATAGGGTTTGCTAAGAACTTTTCTTTTGACGTATTTTCAGTCATAACAATACCTCCTTTAAGATTCAGTATTATCATTCCCATTTTTTTGTTCTATAATTTGTTTCTTTACCGATTCGTAACGACAAGTTTTCGTAACATAACCTTAACCCTAATCAATCGTCTATTCAAGATTGAATATCAATTTTATTCTTGGTATTATGAGGAAAAAGTAAAAAGAGGTGCTCTATGGATATTAAATGCAATGATGTCAAAGTGAAATTTAATGAAAACGCAAGTCAATATGATAGCCAAAGAAAAAAACTCATTCCATGCTTCGATGATTTTTATTCAATAGCAATTTCCATTGCCGAAACTGATAATAATAATCCTGATATATTAGATATTGGTGCGGGAACAGGGTTATTGTCTTTTTTTATCTTAGAAAAATTTCCAAATGCTAATGTAACATTAATTGATATATCTGAGAAAATGATAGACGTGGCAAAAGAAAGGTTTAAAGATAAGCCTAACGTTACATATATAATTGACGACTATAGCAACTATAAATTTAATAAGAAGTATGATATTGTAATATCCTCACTTTCAATACACCATTTAACAGGAGACGAGAAAAAACAGTTATATGATAATGTGTATTCATGTTTAAATAGAAATGGTGTCTTTATCAATGCGGACCAAGTAATTGGAGGAACTCCCTTTATTGAATCCTTATACAAAAGGGAATGGAACTATAAAATAGAGAACAGTGGTTTATCAAAAGAAGAGATACTTTCTGCTTATGAAAGGACAAAATTAGACAAAATGTCTCCATTGGAAGATCAGATAAACTGGTTAAAAGACGTTGGTTTCTTGGACGTAGATTGTGTTTATAAATATTACAATTTTATAGTTCTATTCGGAAGGAAATAATTGCAATTGGTAAAGGATCCCTTCATTTAACTAAATCTCATATTATCAAGTCTGTTAGCAGGTATTTATACAGATACTGCTTTATCAAAGAGACATTATTATTAGTTTTGTGGAAGGGACGCGTTTAAATTGATGTACATCGAACCCGGAAGCCCGGCCTATAAGCGGGTTTTAATTTGTATGTTGCTTGGGAGTATAGTCACATATGCCATTATTTACTCGCCACAACCATTAATCAATGTCTTTTCCGAACAATACCATATCTCAGCCTCTACCGCGAGTTTAAGTATTTCCTTTTCAGCTATATCACTGGCATTTGGCGTGCTCATTGTAACCATGCTTTCTAATGCTTGGGGCAGAAAAAGGATCATGAGCATTTCGCTCATTATTACTTCATTACTAGCCATTCTGTCTTACTTAAGTTACAACTTTAAATTATTTCTTCTGATTCGATTGTTAGAAGGTCTTAGTGCAGCCGGTTTCCCAGCAACAGCGATTGCCTATCTTAACGAAGAGATATCTCCAAGTTCGACAGGCTCCGCAATCGGTGTATACGTAGCTGGCACAGCGATAGGTGCTTTTTTCGGGCGGGTAATTATCGGTGCTTTAACGGATATTGTATCCTGGGAATTTGCCTTTTTAATCCTTGGGATAATCAGTTTAGTATGCGGTATCTGGTTCTGGCGAACCTTACCAGATTCGAAGCATTTTCAAGAAGTGCCAATATCATTTAGCAATTGGATATTGCGTTTTAGGAACGTTCTGAAAAAAAAGTTAATCCTTCTATATATTATCGCTTTTCTGCTCATGGGCATTTATGTTGCTATGTTTAATTATATTGGTTACCCGCTGACACAGACACCCTATAATTTAAGTCAAACGATCCTAGGGTTCTTATATGTCATAAATCTAATGGGGACCGTAAGTTCCATGTATTTTGGTAAATTGTCGACCCGGTATCCCCGTGCAAACTTAATCCTTATTGCTGCTGCTCTTTTATTAGCTGGTACTCTGCTAACATTGAACGGCAATCTTTATGTCAAAATCTTTGCCCTTGCGGTTTTCGTCTTCGGATTCTTTGCTGGTCATACTGTTACAAACGGATGGGTAGGCGTGGTAGCACCTTCAGGGAAAAAAGCTGAAGCTGCTTCCCTATATTTACTGTTCTTTTACATTGGTTCCGGTATCATTGGTTGGGGCGGTGGTTTCTTTTGGACTCACTTGGGTTGGGGTGGATTCATCTGCATGCTTTGTATTCTTATAGTCCTGTGTGCTTTTTTAGCATTTTTAGTTAAACATTAAACTATCGTAACCCTTACCCAAGTAACTTTGTCCCATGGGCAATGAATTACCATTATATAGATCATAAAATGCACTGGAGGTATCGATCGTTTCTTGAACGTAATAGCCTTTAAAGGGGTCTAGAGATATCGGAATACAGCGATCTTCTTAATAAAGCACTCGAAGGTGCTTCAAAGGGTTCAAAGACAGAACTCATTCATCTTTACGACCTTAATATAAGATCAGCAAAGTAAAAAGCATCTGTAGTTGAAGCTTTTTACTTTGCTTGTTTTAGTCATTATTCATATATTCAAATTCCGGTTGAGTCTGAATATAATAACCACCGCGAACCTCAGCAGCCCAGTTTTGCAAGATTTCTTTCCACCTGGACACTGTCAAAGAAAGCATCAATAGGGTTCGAACTTCGGAATCCCAGGTCAAGATAGTAAACGGGGCTATGCCAAACGCATATATTCCCTCTTGTCTGACACCTTTTTCGAAGATAAGAATGAGCGGAAGCCCATACTGAAAAGTCATAGCGGGCTCTATTTGAGAAAAAGATGAGCCAACCCAAAACTTCTCAGGTTTAACTGGACCAGATAGGTTTGATCCAATCACTTCTACCTGTTTAAACGTAAATTGGCTGCCACTAGGTCGTAACTCGATAATATCATTCTACGAACATTTGTTAAAATTGATTCAGGATAGGCTTCTGTTCTGGGTAATGTGCGAGGAAATAATAGTTCGCGTTGGATTTCACGAATCAAGCGAATCATAAACTGTTTCTGCAAGGCATTAAGACTTTGGAAATTGGGATGGCTCAAAAAAACGGGGATTCTAAATAATCGAATCCCTGTAATCTGTACTTCTGGTGGTATTTCAAAACTCTCTTCAGACTCTAAGATTTCATAAGTTCGTTTAAATTCTTCCACTTGTCCAAACTCGTTACTTCTAGCTAAAAGTGTATACGGAGTAAATCCAAGACTGGGTCAATGGGATTAATAATTGTAACGTTTTCAGACCCCGCAAACAATAGGCCAACTGCCCAATTAAACTCATTTAGAACCAAAGATCCGCTATCCCCAGGTTCGTCAAAATTATCTGTGAGGATCTGGTCTTTGAACTTTAAGATTCTTCCATCGTAATCCACATCGATTATGACATTTACGGCAATAATCCGGGCATGTGTCAAACCAGTTGTTCGCCCGGATTTTTTGACCTGCATTCCTAGTTTGGGAAGGGTTTTTCCTTTAACAGTACCGATTTCTAGTATATTGGGATCAACTAAACTGGATTTGTATAATCTCAGGAGGGGGTTAGATATGAGTAGTAAAGAGTATTTTGACACAGTTGCTTCAGTGTGGGATAACCTTAGAAAAGATTTCTTCTCCGAAACGGTTCGAGAGAAGGCTTACCAAGTAGCAGGAGTCGAATTAGGCAAGACTGCTGCTGATATTGGGGCAGGGACTGTTTGCCCTAAGAGAAAATGTGGATTTCCGATTGGGCCACGCCGATAAATTACCAATTGCAGACGAGAGCGTAGACTATGTTTTTGCAAACATGTTTTTACACCATGTCGAGATTCCATTAAGAGCGATAGAAGAAATGACTAGAGTTTTGAAACCGAAGGGAAAGTTACTGCTAACCGACTTAGATGTACATGAATATGAGTTCCTACGGGTTGAGCAACACGACCGCTGGTTAGGGTTTGAAAGGAATTATATTAAAGATTGTTTCTCCAAAGCCGGGTTACACAACATTTTGATAGACTGCATAGGTACAAATTGTTGCGCTAAATCAAGTTGTGGTGATAATAATGCTAGCGTCAGTGTTTTCGTTGCTGTTGGCACTAAGTAGAGTGTAGATGTCCCATGCATCTAGACAAGATAAATCTGCAAAACATTGGATGCATATGACAGGTTCGGATTATTTCAAAATATTAGGAGGATATCAAGGGGGGATGTGGAAATGTTAAGTGAGTTAAGGATTATGGAAAGAGGAAATTAGTGTGAAAAATTCATTGAAAGAGAAACCATTTACCTGTAAACTTCTTATTTTTATGCATATTCTATTGGGAATTGGAGCCGTTTTTGGTGGAGTGGTGCTGGTAATTGATCCCAGTGGGGGACTGTTAAAAATGCCAATTACCATACTTGAGAATTCACCATTTAATAACTTCTTAATACCCGGGATCATACTCCTTGCAATATTAGGAATAATTCCTTTAATTACTTCATACGCACTTATTACAAAACGGTATTGGAAAGCAGCAGATAGTTTAAACATATTCACTGAAATGCATTGGTCGTGGGCATACTCGTTTTATATAGGATTTGCATTAATCATTTGGATTACGGTAGAGTGCTATTTTGTTAAACAAATAATATTAATCCATGTCGTATACATTTTTATAGGATTAATCATACAAGCTCTCAGTGTGCTACCTTCTGTACAAAAGTATTATCGGGTGCGATAACCAGTAATCAAATCATGAGTACTATAACCATTAATAGTTAAAAGTTGATTAAGTAAAAAGACAGAAAAGGTGGATGTTAATCATCCGCCTTTTACATATATCACATCTATAATAGAAGCACTTTTCCTCGGTGGGTTTCAGCATACTTTCAGCTTATCTTCAGGGCTAATTCAGTTCGTCAAATTATAATAGAAAAAGTAAGAAGCGACAAACATCACAGGTTGCTATAAGCACAAATCATTCTTAAGGAGGAGCGAAAGTTGATCTCTAATGCCGAAAAAAATTACTACATTAATGTTCCCTTGACCATTATAGGATTTGCTTGTTTGATTAGTGGTTTTCTGATTGGGGACAAATCATTATCCTTCGGGGGAATAAACATGAGGAGCCTTCATGTTTGGACAGGGTACATCATGACGGGTTTAATTGTGTTACATCTTGTAATGCATGTTAAATGGATTAAAAACATTACTTTAGGCATTTTCCAAAATAGGCTCAAGGTAATCTCACTAGCAACTATGGTTCTAATTTCTTTGGGTATCTGTTATGCTACGGGCATAATCGGTCCAAAAGGAAATGAACAAGGACATTTCCCAAGAGAACAAAATCAACGTATGGATCAATTCAATCAGGATGGAACAAATCTCAATAACACAAATAGCACCCAATAACGCGCGCATTAACTTAATCCTAAATTTACTGGTAAAAGAAAACAGTCCTACTACGTTAAATACCAATAGCGTCGAAAACTCCTCCAACTCTTAACCGTCTGCAGGTTATTTTAGAGTTGGAGGAGTTTTATTACGTAAAGAAGCGAGTGATCTTCACCTAGCTAGGGGCGATATGATAGGAATTGATTTTCCATGATAATAAGGCTTCGGGATGAAATTCTAGGATTTGAACTCGTTAGTTTTTGGGATTAAGGTTTGAGTTTTTCGGTATGGGATGGTAAGGAACACTTGTAACAAGAATACTTTTACGGAAAAGCAGCATAAGCTTCATCAATTGGCCTGTCTGATTATGTAGAATATTTTGCCACAGTTTTTCCGGTACATATTCCGGGATAGCTATTGTTATTGTGTCAAAATCACAGTCCTTTTCAATGTTATCTACATAATCCAATAGATCATGGACTGTAGCCCGATAAGGAGACTCTACAATTTCTAAAGGGATTTCCATATGCTGTTCCGCCCAATGTTTTATGAGCTTTGTTGCTCGGTTTGGGTCTGAAGCAATATGAACAGCTGTGACTTGTGGAGTTAACGCATACGCATATTTTAAAGTTTTTAAAACAATTAAGTTCAAATCGTAAACTGGAACAATAATTTTATTACGATAACTTGATATTTCAATTTTTGACCTTCTTCGATCTATTTTCTTCACATGGTTATGAAAATCATCCGAGGCTTCCTGCGTAATCTCTAAATTTTGGATCTCCTCCTGATAAACATAATGAATAACCCGGAACATCAAAACGAGGAGAGGCATAATGAGGAGTATAATCCAAGCTCCCTGTTTGAACTTGGTTGTAATAAAGACGAGTAAAACCAGGAATGAAACGATCCCCCCAAAACTAAATATAACAAAATCGGACTGCCACTTTACTCCTCTTTCCTTCCAAGTATGCTTAGCAAGCCCTGCGCCAGTTAAGGTAAACGAAATAAACACACCAATTGCGTAAAGAGGAAGCATCATATGGGTATCTCCGTGAAACACAATAATGAGTAGACTGGAAACGAGGAACAAGGTCCAAATTCCAACACTATAAACTAAACGATCCCCTAAGTTCTTGAAATATCTCGGAGTGTATCCATCCCGCGCCATTAAGCTTAATAAGATGGGTAACCCGGCATATGGGGTACTTGAAGCAATGACAAGAATCGCCGCGGCGGTCCCCATCAGGACAAAATAGGGAATAGTTTTTCCAAAGATTATTAACCCTAACTGATTAAGGATGGTATTACCTTCAGATGGGACAAGGTGGTAAGCACCCGCTAAATACGTCAACCCTATCAGCCCAAGAGATACAATAATAGCTAAAATTAACAAGGTTTTAATAGCCTTCTTTTGGGCCGGGTTCTTGAACGCAGTAACCCCATTACTCACCGCTTCAAACCCTGTCAAAGCCGTTGTTCCCCCTGCGAACGCCCGAGCTAAGATAAACCAGGTCATTCCACCGACAGAGGATGATGCAAGTTTCCCTGTTGCTACCGCCGTTGGAGTAACTCCATGGACCAAAATCTCAACTAAGCCAGTTCCGATCAAAAGCGCTAACGTTGCAATATAAAGATACACTGGAATTGAAAATAAGCGGGCTGATTCTTTTAGACCACGTAAATTAATCCATGCCATGAACATAATGACTAAACAATCTGCTAAAACTTTGTGTCCAGGCGGAGCTAACCAGGAGATAATTCCCGTTAAGTTTTCGATTGCTGAGCTAACACTGACCGCTACTGTCAAAATATAGTCAAGCGTCAGGCTCGCACCGGCGATAAGACCAAAGTTCTCGCCGAGGTAAGCTTTAGCGATGGTGTAAGATCCCCCGCCTTCGGGGTATTTTTGAATCGCCTTCCGGTAAACAAGGAAAATACTGATCACCAGCATCACAATTAAAAGTGAAATCTTCAGAATGTATGCATATCCCAGCGTTCCAGCCAGAAGCAGAACATACAAGATCTCGTCTGGGGCATACCCCTCAGACGAAATAATGTCTGAACCAAAAACAGGAACCCCTCCGCCAACGCCGACTTTTGACTCCTCAGTATTCTGTGTCGATAGAGGATGGCCAAAAATAAGAGCGCGGATTCTCAGGGAGAACAGTTTGTTAATATTGGACATAAGAAGCTGACTCCTCCTTCTCTTAACAAGATTTATGGACTGTTTACTATGATGACGCTAAGATCTTATCAGCAATTTAGCTTTCTAATTGAGACAAACGTAACGTAATTCATCCTTAAACCGCGTTAGTTAAATCATTCCCATTTTGCATTAGATATTTGCGTCTAAATTAGTAAAACTTAATCAGATGCAGGAAATAATATCGGGCAAACTATCCGCATTCTTGCTAAAGGGGGCCGTATCAAACTTGTTCAAAGTTTGTTAAAGCCCCTTTTCATTTGCGGATATACTCAATATTTTTTTGCAAATTACTAAAAAGCACCGTTCTTAGTCACCTGAAGGGGGAGAAGTGCTGATGAAATTCATAAGATATTTCCGTCTTAGGATTATCTGAAACGTAAAGATTCCCTCACGTTATGCACAGCTGGTCGACTCCCCATGTAAATGATTTACCAGAATATGTAGTTCTATTAAATAGTCTTAACCTTGTTCGAGACACATGTTGATTCTTTCATGCCAATCGGTGCAAAATGGTACCCACTCCTCACGAAATGGCAAGCTAACAGTCAATGTACTCGTTGTTAACAACACTTCGGCCGCCGACTGTGTGAAGTCAGACGTACTTGAATTTCAGTTTTAGAAGAGCAACTTTATAATTTGGCGACTGCATAAAATTTGTATATAATAATCATGGAGGTGTGATTGCTTTGAGGAGATTTTTATTTAACCAACTTAAGGTTATACGTAGTAACACTATTAATACAGTAAAAGAACTCGGTGAAAACCAAGCGGATTTAGTACCTGAAGGATTCAACAATAACATTCGATGGAATCTCGGTCATGTTTATCTATCACAAGAACGATTTGCTTTTAACTTCGCACAAGAGCCAATGGTAGTCCCAAACGGATTTACAGAGTTATTTGGACGTGACTCAAAACCCTCTGAGTGGAAAGTACAACCACCAACATTACCTGTACTAATTCAATTATTGGAAGATCAAACAAACCGGATCGAAGAAAAATTAAGCAATCGTCTAGACGAAGTCGTTGCAAACCCACTCACTATGCCTTCTGGGTTAACCCTAAAGACGATTGGCGAATATCTTATATTTTCCATGTATCATGAAGGTATGCATGTTCAAACAATTAATATGTTGAAGAGATTTAGTGCATAAGGTAAGGGTCTTCGCGGGTTAACGTGAAGACCCTTATAAATAAAGGATTCATTTCATTCTCCTTGGCCGTTTTAACTAGGGCCTTGCAAATCTGTCGTTTTTCCAACCATTCTAACAGCAACAATTAACGTCTCAGATACCCCGAGTTGGCCTTGATTAAGTTGCTCGATTGGGTGTTTTTAATGAGGTGAGAGTACTAGCTTCGATACTGCTTTGAAAGCCTAAGAACCCTCACCAACGTCAAGAAATGGGCCGATTGTAAATCATTAAAAATAAAGGTAATTATGAACTTAATGCAAGTCCCCTTTAGCAAACTTTCCATAATGTAATATCCGTAGAACTAAATTTGTTAAAGGTTTAAATATAGGATTAATTCGCCATATAACTCTAGAACTAACAAAACCTATTAGTACACTTGCAAGAATATCTGTTGGCCAATGTACACCAGCGTAAACACGAGCAATCGCAACAAGGATGGCTAATAGTGTAAAACTCCATCTCACCCAAATATGGGCTTTATTCCAAGACGCAGCTGCAAAACCGAAACTGCCTGAAGTGTGGTCACTAGGAAATGAGGCATCAACCGAATGGGGGATAAGCTGTGTAAAGGTACCTTTTGGAAGTGTAACAAAAGGGCGTGGCCGAAACCAAATATTAGAAATAACGAGATTAATAATAAGTGCTAGAATACCAGACAATCCCATGATGACTAGAGCATGACGGCGATCAGTATCCGGTTTGGGTAGGGTAAACAAGGCAATTATAAATAGTAAGGCATAGATTTCTAGGGCATATTGAGCTAAAAATGACATAATAAGGTCTAAACTGTGGAAATGTCCTGCCCATTGATTAAGGGCATGGTAACCCAAAAGATCGAATGAATTCACTTTTCTGATACTCCTTTAGTTGTTATAATGAACTACATTAAAAATTGAATTGTTAAAATATGAGTGCTTGAGAATGTTTTTGGAAAAACTACCTTAAACTCAAATCGGACAATATAGAAAACGTCTTAAGGTTAACGTTAACTATGGTGAAAGGAGTAACCATGACTTCTCAGCTTATTTTCCACTATATTACGCAATATGGATATGTTGGATTATATTTAATTGTGGGCATTTCCATTTTAGGGCTTCCTGTTCCTGATGAATTGCTAATGACTTTTGTTGGTTTTCTTACATATACAGGTCAGTTAAATAATGTTTTGGCTATTCTATTTGCTGCTATGGGTTGTTGTACAGCTGTCACAATCGAATACTTATTGGGAACATTTTTCCAACAGAAAGTCTTGGCGCTTCTAAAAAAGCATACAGGAAGCTCAAGGATAGAAAAAGTATTGAACTGGTATCATCAGCATGGTGGGAAGCTTCTAACTGCAGGATACTTTATTCCTGGAGTACGTCATGTCTCAGGTTTCGTTGCAGGTATGAGTAGAATGAGTTACCGGAAGTTTGCAACCTTTGCCTACCTGGGAGCATTTTTATGGACAACCTTGTTTATAACTCTTGGTAGACTCCTTGGAAGTCGATGGGAAACACTATTGCCGATCATACATCGGTATTCTCGCATTTTGGGTATCACTGCAATAGTATTCTTTTTTACGTTCTTCCTTGTCTATAAGGATCATGAACGTTTAATTCTATGGTTGCAAAACCAACTTTTGATACTGGCAAACCGTTATCAGTCACTTGGTAAAAGGCGTGTCATTGTGCTGGTAGGAGGTATCACCTTTATAACACTTTTTCTCATATTGATGGGATTGATTCAGGATCTTGTTTTCCATGAAGTTGGCGAGTTTGATAACTTCGTAGTATCTTTGCTGGAAGCTACTTCAATGTCTTCGGTAATTAACTTGATGCGAATGGTTAATGCATTTGGTACTCATATGATATTAATGCTATGGTTTCTTTTAGTAGTGTTTGTAATAAGAGTCAGGACTAAACTATGGACGCATGTGCTTCCTCTGGCAATGGCATGGGGAGGAGGTACGGTTATTGACTATCTTTTTAGGTTTTTCTTTCGTGGTGAAAATGTAAACGTTTTTGAAAACCTTTCACCATTTCAAGCACCAAGCTCTGGATTCTTAATTGCCGCCTTATCTTTTTATGCTATCTTAGGATACTTTATTGGGCGAAACCAATCAAGGTCTATTCAAGTATTTATAATAATTAGCGAATTTGCCTTAATGTTTCTCTTAGCAATTAGCCCCATTTATCTTCGTATACATGCGCCTAGTGCCATGGTCACAAGCTTGACAGTGAGTGGGCTATGGTTTTTAGTGTGCGTATTTACTTATGAGTTTTGCATTTATAAGAAAAGAGATATGCTATAATGAACGGTTAATTATCATTGGGAGTTTGATATATATCCTCTAATGTAAAATTGTTTATAGGAGTGTGACATGTGAAAGATCCAAAAAGTGAACAAGATCAAGAAGTAAACAAGAACTCGGTCCCAACTATTAGCGATGCTCATGCCGATCGCATTGATCGACTCGTCGATGAATATAAAAGTCATATTCTAACACAACTAAACGCTCGAGAATATCGTGAGACGACCCGTTCAGACCATTTAGCTGACAAGGTAGCTCTTTTTGCTGGCAGTTGGAAGTTCATTATCATTTTTACATCATTCCTCACATTTTGGATGGTCTGGAACACGCTTTCATTTACAAGCGCACTTCATTTTGATGTTGCACCCTTCATTCTTCTGAATCTTATTCTTTCGTTCACTGCTGCATTTCAAGCTCCCTTTATTATCATGAGTCAAAACCGACAAGCCATACGAGACAAACATGAAGCTGTCGTTGACTTTTCCATTAACTACAAAGCAGAGTTGGAAATTGACGATCTGCAAAAGCATCTTCACCATCTTGAACTTCAGGTTGCAGACATTCATCACATGCTTCATAAGGTTCACAGTAAACAAACAGAGAAGGAGAACCCTTGAAAAAAGCAAGAAATTGCTCTCAATAAGATTCTTGAATCCTAATGGAAGTAAGTGATCGGCCTTTTTGTTTTATCTTGGAATATTTACGTTAAGTTTTACTGTTGATATTTTTGCCATTAATGATCTTGATAACTACTTGATAGGTTGCTCACATTTTCATAATAATTTAAGAGTAGTGTAGTTGGTATTACAATATCAGGTTTCCGAAAATGGCAGAAGCTGAAGTAATTCTTTGGAGCAAATATGACAAAAAGGTCGTGAATGGAATGGATAGTGCACGAAGCACAAAGAAACTTCTATTTGAAACACTAGGAATTATAATATTCTCAATCACCCTATCCTGGGGATTGCGAAGCTCCGTTGTTGAAGCAATAACTGTTCCGACCGGGTCGATGTTACCAACAATCCAGTTGCAGGACAGGTTAGTAGTCGACAAATTATATTATAAGTTGTCGGAAATTAAAAGAGGGGACATAATCGTCTTTCATCCACTAACAAATGTTGATTCGAGTGGTGACCTTTGGATCAAAAGGATTATTGGTCTGCCAGGTGACAAAGTGGAGATTAAAGATGGTAAGGTTTTTATTAATGACAATGCATTAATAGAATCCTACGAAATGACGCAACCTGATTATACTTATGGTCCAGTGGTGATTCCAAAAGACTCGTATTTTGTACTAGGTGATAATCGTAACAATAGTCTAGATAGTCATTATTGGGGCGTATTACCAGCAAAAAATGTTGAGGGAAGAGCCTTATTTAGATACTGGCCACTTAAGCATTTTGGATTGCTGGCAAAATAGGTACAACAGAGTTTTTCTAATGAAGGATTTTAACGTCGAATATGGCAAATCGCAACTTTTTGAGATGGTGTACATATTAAACAATTGCATAGTATTGAAAGATCACTTTTGCCTTTAAAGGACTTATTGACGAATTATTGCAGGTATTCCGCCATGAGATTAGCCATATTTGGAGCTATCTCATGGTGGGCGCTGTCATCGTTATTGTGGGTCCAAGTAGGTAAAGAAACCTCTCGTCCTCATCGGAAACGGTGAGGGCATTTTTCGCTCCTCATATTTTCCATTATAAGCTTGACATATTCTCCATACAAAGGTCACGGAATGGTAACAGGTTTATACTATTATAAGAAAACAACAGATGATGATTACTCGCTAGTTAAGTAGCTTGGGAATTATCCATACCTGTTTTGCCTTAAATTATTTATGTCAAAAGGAGCTAAAATTTTAATGAGATTTAAGAGAGACGACGCGTTGAAGAAATCCAAGCGTCCTGCTGGTTCTATCGTATTGTATGTTGCCGCTATCGTTGTGACGATCATTGGGGTCGCTTTTTTGGTGACAAATATTGTGCTGTTCCAAAAAAGCTTGGCTCAATACGTTGCACAAGGGTATGCCGCAGCTGACGTCGCTAGCCAATTAATACCTAGCCAATTGTTACCGGGAATTTATGAACCTATCGGTGTCTATGGCGGTATCGCTCTCATTTTGTTTGGAGCCGGTGTGATCAATCAGAAGATTTCAAAAAGCCTAAAAATGTTGGAGGACCTTAGGGTAGAAGGTGCTGAACTCGATGCCGATGAGATTGATATCGAGGCTTCTGATGTTGATGGGTTAGAACCTAATGGTCTTAAGAGTGGTGAGTTAGGATCGAGTGAGTTTGAGACGGGTAAGATCGGAACGGACGAGGTCCAAGCCGTCGAGATTTAGCTTATGTTATAAGAGCCAAGGCAGTGAGTATAAGATTGTCGTGGCATCCTTAACGATGCGCAACACGTAATGTTGCAGAGAAATCTTCTCTACACTTGTGTCACTAAGGTTAAGAGAGTTTTTGTTCTAGTGGGTATAAAGAAAGCAGTTAGTATGGCAGTTCGCAATAATAAGACGTCCAAGAGAAATACCCGTTTGGTTGAGAGACTATCGAAGAATATGGAAGGTACAAGAACAGGTGTTACACAAAGTAGATAGTTAGTTATATTCTGATAGGCAAAAAACCCGCTAAATTGATGTGCCAAACATCAGCTAGCGGGTTTTTACATTTTGCTTGCAGGAGCAAATCGGTCAGCTTAATTTAACCTTTATATAGCTCATCGAACATAGCTCTAAAAAAATCAGCAGTTTTTGGGGACCTATGTTTTTTATTTATTCCTTCCGTGACTATTACTGTAGGAGTGGTATCACTTTTTATTTGTTCAATATCAAATTCAACCATACACATGGCGGCATTACCTTCCATGGGCTCTCTGACAACCCTTGCAGTACCTTTTATACCCATGGCTATATCGGTTCCTTCTAATACAGTTATAAACGCTTTACCATTGTTTTTAATATTTGTAGTTGTCTGGTGTGATTTCACGAGAGCCATTCGGAAAGTTTTATCATTTGGTGCAAAAATTAGATGTACCGGCATAGCGTGTGGGAATCCCTCAGGAGTTAACGTGGAAACCACTACAGTAGTTAGCTCTTTTTCAAACAAATCAACAATTTCTTCGGGCAAAGAATTACCGATAATTTTGCTCATATGATTACCCCTTTCGTTATTTATCAATCTAATAGTTTACATGTATTGGAAGAACAGGCGCCGGATTATTTTAAGTGGAAAACAATTAGCAACTCCTATATTTGATTTCTAGTTTTCGACACTTACAGTCTTTATTCCTTTGTAAAAAATCACATCTAGCTACTATTTTAATAAGTTCGTTTCTAGCCAATAGGGCTAGAAGCTTCACGTCCCAAAAACGTGGATCGACCCTATTTTATTTGCCTTGATGAAATGAACTAGAGTGAAAAACGGGAACACTGCTTAGCAAAACAGTCAGGCACAGCGAGGACCAATGGCTTCAAACTGGTGTTACTTAATAATTACGAAAATATGTCTGCACCAAAATTTAGTTATTAAGTCCAAAATATAATAGTTTTATGGAAATTATCAAAAATAAGTGAATATTATTGATATAAAGTGTATTTATATTATAATTAAAAAGCTTGAAATATGAATAAATAAGTAGTAATCTTAGAAAAATAATCCATTCCTTCTTGGGGCGATCTACTTAATATAAAATACAGGGCAAAAGCACCAAGAGAAAACCAATAAGATCTCAAATTTCTTTTTAGGAGTATGACTAAACTTGTTGTAGAGAAGCAAAATTACTATATGCATGTTTTGAAAAGAGCTTAAATGTAAATCAAAATGAGGAGTTCCGTCTTTAATAATATGAACTTCACGTTTGATTTTTGTACTGTCTCAATACAGAAAAGGGTTGACCCTCTAACATTGGTATTACAAGAATGCAGATGATTTAAATTATTGTTCCTCCAAATATATGAGAGAACGGTTTCTTTTAAAAGATATGTGCACATGATCACAAAAGGGGATTATGTAAACTTATTAGCTGAAGTTGATTCTGTTATGACGTTGTAACTCTCTTCGATGCAAACACATAGTCACGTACCCATGGCAAAGGTAAATAGTGAGCAAGCCCAGACCGAATTTAAGAGCGTTCAAGAGGATTACCGAATCCTGCGGGATAATATGATTAACCTTATAAATGATGGGAATTATGATGAAGCAGGAAAAGTCTTTGAACAAGCTCTAAAAACGAATGACAATGGAAAGATTTATTTCTCTACACAATGCAATTAAGCTAGATAAAGTATTCGCATTCACGAAATTTCAGGAGTTGACGGTTATTGTTCATTTTGAATGGTATTTACTAAATGAACGAAACAATTAACTACCCGTGTAAATAGGAGGGTTAACAGATGAAAATCAATAGAACCGCACAGGCTGGAGCTATAGAGTCCAGCGATGTACTGGTTACAGTTGCGCCAAATCCTGATGGTGGGATTAAGGTTGAACTTGAAACGAAACGAGTAATTCAGAAACAATTCGGAAAACAGATTGAGAAAGTAATTCTAGAAACTGCAGAAAAACTTGGAGTCGAGGATGTAGTCATTAAAGCTCAGGACAAAGGAGCTTTGGATTATACTTATAGAGCAAGAGTTCAGGCAGCGATTGAAAGAGCTTTGTTTTAAACCTTTAGATGATGTCTAAGATGATATGTAAAGGAGTATCGATATGATTCAAAACAGGAGTATGCTCATTATTCCGGGGAATAACCCCAAGCGGCTTCAAAATGCACCCGTGTTTAATCCGGATTTGCTTGTGCTTGATCTGGCAGATGGGGTGAAGATTGAAGCTAAAGATAGTGCTCGTTTGCTCGTTAAAGAGGCCATCAGCTTTATGGATTATGAGAAGGTTCAAATTGTGGTGCGAATCAATTCTCTGCAATCGGGTTTCGGGGCTAAAGATATTGAAGTGATTTCCCAAGTGCAACCTGCTGCCTTAATGATTCCTCAAGCGAGCATGGAGCAGCTTCAAAACGTTGATAAGGTTTTGGCCACATCTGAAGAGAAAGCTGGGCTTAAACAAGGGAGCATTCGATTGATTCCGGTGATTGAAACCGCGAAGGCACTGGAAGAGGTTTCCTCAGTTCTTAGTGCATCACCTCGAGTCATCGGTCTCTTTTTTAATGCCGAAGGTTTGGCTAAAGAACTGGGAATGACCCGAAGTAAAGAAGGCGACGAAATCCTCTATGCCCGGAGCAAGATTTCCATGGCTTGCCGTGTTGCGGGCTTAAATAGCTTTGATACCGCGTTTACCGATGGCAACGATTATGAGGGCTTAGAGAAGGATTCTTTTAATGCTCGTAATCTTGGCTTCACTGGTAAAGCCGCCATCGATGGTAGGCAAATCGATACGATTCATAAAATCTTTGTTTAATCTAACAGAAACGAGGGGTATCGCATGAAAAATAGTGCAGGACGTGAAATTCCAGAACAAATAGAGGGCTATGGCCAAGTGAAACCCTTTGGGGGCGCTTTTGCTAATTATGGTGAACGCTCTAAAACATCTGTGAAACTACATTCCGTAAAACCGGGTGAGAACAAACTCGTGGAAACCATCGATGAGGTTCTGGACAAAGTCGGAATTAAGGATGGCATGACGGTTTCCTTCCACCATCATCTGAGAAATGGAGACTTCGTGATCAATCTAGTCATGGAGGCTATTGCGAAACGAGGAGTTAAAGATATTACGGTTGCTGCTACCGGTATTTTCAAGATCCATGAACCACTTGTCGAGTATATTAAACGTGGAATTATTACCGGAATTTCGGTAAACTACATCGCCCCAGGGCCTGTAGCAACGGCTATTTCTAAAGGATTCTTAAAAAAGCCAGCTGTTCTAATGAGTCATGGGGGGCGGCCTCGGGCTATTGAGAGTGGAGACTTGCATATCGATATTGCCTTTATCGCTGCACCAATCGCAGATTTTTATGGCAATATGAACGGAGTTCAGGGGAAATCCGCTTGCGGAACGTTGGCTTATGCAATTCCAGATGCACAGTATGCGGATTGTGTCGTTGCTGTTACGGATAATCTCGTGCCCTACCCGGCTTTCCCCATCGAGATTACTCAAGATTTTGTGGATTATGTCGTGAAGGTCGAATCGATTGGTGATCCGAATGGAATCGTCTCTGGAACTCTAACGGTTACCAAAGATCCCGTAGGTTTACGTATTGCCAAACTTGCGGCTCAAGTGATTGAAGCAACAGGATATATCAAAGAGGGTATGTCCTTTCAGACTGGTGCAGGCGGAACTTCCTTAGCCGTTGCCGCTGAAGTTCGGAGGTTCATGAAGGAAAAAAACGTGGTTGGAAGCTTTGCAGCTGGTGGAATCACTGGTTACATGGTCGATATGCTCAACGAGGGGCTTTTCCGTGCACTTTTTGATGTTCAGTGCTTTGACTTAAAAGCGATTGCTTCAATGCGTGATAATGTTAAACACCAAAAAATGAGCGGTTCACTCTATGGAAACCCGCATAACAAAGGTGCAGTCGTTAATAATCTAGATGTAATGATTCTAGGAGCTACTGAGATTGATACCAACTTTAACGTGAATGTAGTTACAGGTTCTGACGGGATCATTATTGGGGCTTCAGGTGGGCATAATGATACTGCCGCAGGTTCAAAACTTGCTATCGTGGTTACGAACTTAACAAAGGGGCGCCTTCCCGTTGTTAAAGATCAAGTATTCACGATCACCACCCCAGGAGAGACGATCGATGTGCTTGTCACAGAACGTGGGATTGCGGTTAATCCTGCACGACAAGATCTGATTGAAAAACTTAAAGAAACTGACCTTCCGATCGTCCCGATTGAAGAATTAAAAAACATTGCAGAACGTTTAACGGGTAAGCCGGAACCGATTGAGTTAACCGATAAAATTGTCGCAATAGTTGAGTACCGAGATGGAACCGTAATTGACGTGGTTAAGAAACCAAACTAAACGGTACAGAGAAACACCTTGTGTCGGCAACTACGACCGTGGGTAGCGTGACCTTTGCTGGTGGTGACGGCTAACATTGGCAACCATTGCTAATGGTGCCTCCGATACTATCACAATTGTAGTCAGCTGTTTAATAACGTTATCTTTTGACCCCTCTGTTAATAACTCGTTTTTGGGTGGCCAACCTTTTTTCCGGGGTATTATCCCTGATTCAATTAGGCGTTGTTTATTGTTGTTGGCGAGTTATGAGTTGTTTAATTACTTTTTGCTAGAAAACCCAAAATGCTTACTCCCATTTTTAGCCATACACAGACCCCCTATGATAGATGTTTATTCTACCATAGGGGGTCTGTTGTTTTCACTGGTCCGATTTTAGGGTTCAGTTCACCAGCCTGAAATGTTCTTTTTTCTATGAATTAAGCTTGTTAGATGGGCAATGGAGAAATCTATTGGTTCCTCACTGAAGTGTACATAAGTGCATCGGAACAGATTTCTATAGACAAACAGCTAACTACAGAGCCAACACCTTTAAAAAAAGGAAGATAAAAAGCAAATCATTCATATTAACAAATCTAGAAAATACAATGTTATTATCTTGAGTTTTTAGACAACCCCTGACGTTAATAGAAATTAGCATTTCTGACAAATCTCACTGGGGGAGAATGATTTTATGAACGCTGGAAAGAGAATTACGGCGCTTTTAGTCTTGAGTATGTTTCTAATAGCTATGTCTCTTTATCCTGTGATGGCACAAAGCACCTCCGGCGATAACGGCAAGAAAACTATGAATCTTGTCATTGTACTGGACCGTACGGGAAGTTTACAGCAATCAGACCCGAATAGGTTGTCTCAGGAAGCTGCTAAGTTAATCGTTGATTTGATGGTTCAAAATGGGAGTAAGATTGGATTAGTTCAATATACAGATAAGGTTACCGACCGACTGGATATAACCGATATAAACGGTCAAGGAGAAAAAAATAAACTTAAATCTTACATTGATGGGTTAGGTGTGCCGAAAGGACAAAGCACCGATAGTTCAACCGGCCTTAAGGAAGGGGTTTCGATGCTTGCCGGATTACAGATGTTAGAAAATCCGGTCATAGTACTCTTAACCGATGGGAAGAACGATTTTAATGGAAGTGACAGAAACCAAGATATTTCGCAACGTGACATGAAACAAGCTCTGGATATAGCCAAGAATAAGGAGATTCTCATCTATACCATTGGCCTAAATGCAGATGGCTCCGTCGATAAGAATATGTTGTCACGTATTGCAAAGGAGACTGGAGGTAAGTCGTACATCGTTGATAAGGCCAACGATCTTCCGGATATAATCAGCAATGTCTATACGGATGCTCTGGGCTACAAATTATTGTCCCTCGGCTCGGACAGGAATGCCTTGAGTGGAAATTTTGAGACCTACGATTTTGACGTTACTAATAGCAGTGTGGCAGAAGCCAATGTCGTGATTTACAAGAACAGGGATGTACTAGTCAAGTTAATTAAGCCAGATGGTACAGAGGCTTCCTGGGACAACGATAGGTTTATCGCATCACCCTCCCAGAATTATATGTCCTATAAAATTCTAAATCCTAATCAAGGCCAATGGAAGTTAATGGTCAAGGGAACCCGGAATGACGAGATTAAGATCAGCCTGCTTTATAACTATGATTTAGTGATCCACATGGATCAGCTTTCGTCAAGTAGTTTTACCGGTGCGGAAATCCCAGTGAAAGTAAACTTTATGCGACAAGGTAGGGCAATTGAGGATAAGAACTTGTACAAGGACATGTCAGCAGTGGCCGTTGTCGAGAATAGTTCTGCCAATACCTCAGAGAAAGTACCTCTTACTGCCGGGGAAAAGTATTATCAAGGGAAAATCAAGTTCGAACAACCAGGAAACTATAGCGTCTATGTGCTAGCAGAAGGAAAGGCCTTAACCAGAAAGAGTGGTCCCCAAACGATACAGGTTACAGAGAAAAATGTGCCGGTAATGGCGTCCCCTAAGAACCTCATTCCCTGGAAAAAGCTTCTCTACACTTTGCTAGGGATCATAGGAGCGACTGCCTTTGTTATTCTCCTGCTGAAAGGGATTCCGAAGTTAATTGAAAATGCCAAGCCCAAGCTTCTTTTCGGCAAAATCAATCTTAGAGTCATAAATACTACAACTGGTGTGGAAGAAATGCAGCAAAGCAAAACTCTGGCTCCTTACGGGACTTCAGTTACCATAAGTAAATTAGCAGAGAATCCCGCTAGTACGCTAAACACTATAGTCATTGCAAGAAAGGCGCAAGGAGTCTACCTTACCTACAGTGAAGCGGGCAGTAAGGATTTATCAGTGAGCGTCAATGGAGATAAAGTTGCACCAGGACAGATCGTTCTACTGACCAATGGATGTTCCCTTCGGGTTGTGGCGGTTGTAGACTCAATTAAAGTATTCGGGAGATTTAGTGAGTTTTAAATCTATAAACAAAACTAGGATGGTGTATGGGCAATGGATATGCGTTTGGCGGAAAATCTCAACCAGCTCCGGCTCAATAAAAGCGGTATAACCAGTGACCTTTCCAGGGTTGATGCTATCCCTAATCCAATCCTAGTCATTGGGTTGGGGGGGACAGGTGTAACAGCTCTGAGCAAAGTGAAGAATGCCGTTTACCGCCGTTTTAACTTGCCCCGTGACAGTGCGACCGGCCACGACAAAGACAAACCGGAAAATATTGAGTACCTTGGCTTGGATGCGGATGAGCATATAGTTTATGACGATGATAAAAATTCTGGCCGGTCTATCGAGCTTAACACCTCGACTGAGTTTCTACGGATTTATACCCCTGCAGTGCCCAGGATGCTAGCTAATCGGGCCGGTCTGCCCCGCACAATCACGGACTGGTTAAGTCCAAATTTGAGCCCGAACGATTTTGACCAAGGCGCTAATGGAATTCGCCAGATGGGTCGATTAGCCTTATTCTTACGGATTACAGATGTTGTTAATATGATTGAGCGTAAGTTAAACAGCCTACTACAAGGTAAGAAAGGTAATCTTTATGTCTTTATATTAAGTGGTGTATCCGGGGGCACGGGTGGCGGAACCTTTATTGATATTCCCTATATTGTCCGATGTGTTGCCCAGCAGCTTGGTGCCTTAGATAGGCTAAAGATTATAGGCTATTTATTTTTGCCCGATGTAAATATGAAGGAAAACAAAGCCGACTTTGTCCAATCCAATGGCTTCGCGGCTCTGAAAGAACTAGATTACTGGATGACAGACCACGGCCAGCCATTTGTCCAGGAGTATACTAATAATTACTCTCACAGCTCCGTTGCCACTCCGTACGATTACTGTTACCTGATTTCTTCGATTGACAAGAATAACGTCTTATTAACGGACCTCAAAAGCACCTGCATGGAAATCGTCAGTGAAAACTTGGTACATTTTATCAGTAAAGGTAAGGTTCAGAACACGACGTTTACCCTGCCCGCTTTCTTGTCTAACCTGGATCAAATTAAACTTAATGTTTTTTCTGGTATGAAACCTCCATTTCAAGCTAATTACGAGTACTTTATCCTTGGGGCTAGCTCCTATGAGATTCCAATCGAACAAATGATGAACTATGCCGCCTACATTTTAATGGAGCGGATTAACGTCATTTACGAGAACGATCCAGGCGCAGGGGACATAGGTGCCTTTCTCGAAAAGTTAGAGTTGGGTCATGAGGATTTAATCGACCGTTATTTTGCCGACGGTCTGAGCCTTTTAACCGAGTGGCAGCAAAATCCTTACTACAGTACTGAAAACGCAGGAAAAGTTGATCTGGATGGACAGCTGACAAAAGAAATGCGGGCTTTCCTAGACCACCTTCAAGACAGCAAAAATAGATCTAATGCCAAGGAAGCTGCCGAAAATTTGAAGGAGAGAATTAGGAAAGAACTAGATCAGTTATTCGTCAATCCAGAAAAGGGGCCGATTTTTGTTAACCGGTTGCTCTTCTCACCTGTCGGAGATTGTGTTCTGCGTAGAATTAATCAGTTAATGCATGATGCTGAGCAGGAACAGAAAAACAAGGAGAGCGAAAGGCAGATAAGGAAAAAAAGTGCAGCCAATCTCTTCTCAAAAACCCTTCCTTCATTGTTCAATTTCAGTCGTAAAAACAACTGGGAAAAGTATGTCCAGACCAAGATTGAGGAGTATAAAGCTGCCTTAAAGGCCAAAGTAATCAATGACCTTGTAATGCCGATGTATGAGGAACTTGCTAACGATCTTCGAGAGCTTAACGCAGGAACCTACCAAGTCTGGGTTGATCTTCTCAAACAACTCAAGGAAGTCTTGAAGGCCAATGCGGAGATCGTTGAGGCTTCTACCTGGAGTGGTCTTGACCCAAAGGATTGGATCAAAGCAATTGGCGAAATGTTCAATGATAGGAGCTGGGAACAAATTCTCCATATAACCCAGGAGTTTTTGATAGACCTGCAAAAAAATTCGGTTTTTTGGATCGATAATCAGGGCAAAGAGGCTGTTAGAATTCTGTCAGCGTTCGTTTCCAACAAGTTCAGCGAGGTGGCCCTAAAAAGCTTGGAAACCTATTTGCAAGAGAACTATGGAAACCTGCCATTTGATGAGATCGTATCACTGGAAATTGGTCCTAAATTACATAGTGGCTCAGCCCCGATTTTTCATATGGATAACACCGTGACCGCGAGTTTGAACGACTTCCCCACCCACTTTACAGTTTCGATCCCGGAGAATTGCGAAAAACTACATAGTGCCTTTTTAAACTATATGGAAAAGGCTGAGGTTAAAGGTACCCCGGAACAAGTCGCTAGTAGCGAAGTAAAACACAGCATATACTGGGTGAACACCTCGATTGGAGTTCCCCTCTTTGCCTACAGTAGACTTAGGAGTCTAGAGGCGATGTATGAATACCGGGCCCCGAATGACCCTGGTATCCACCTGCGCGACGAATGGCGTGCCTTTCCTTCGCCTTTTCCCGATAAGGCTGATCCAGCGAATCGAATGGACAGGAATCGAGACAAAAGGGAGTTGTTCAAGCGAGCTTTAGAAATTGGAATCATCCTAGAAGACAGTAACGTTAAACCGAAGTTTACGATAAAGCAACTTCCGACGGTAACCGTTCAGAATCGTTCCCGGATTTTTGACCTGTCTGTACGACGAATTCCAATTTTCCAAAGTATCGATCTTGAAACAGCGGAGGACAACTTTTTGCGGGTACCCAGTTACTCGGAAATTGTAAAACGGCAGCTCGATGAACTTGAGCACGTAGACCTAGAACTTGAGAGACTGGAAACAATTAATCGGGAAGAAAAATTGAAGCGGGAGAGGCTGAATGATTTAATTTTGGCCTTGGTAAGCGGAACCCTATACTGGGCAGGCCCCAAGCTGCTTTATCGTAATGACCTGGATGCGGAAGCTTGGACTCCCTTAGTGGATATGCTGGAACATGAGGATTTCTATTTAGTTGCCTTTGATACTTACCGTGGAAAGAATGAACGCCAAATCCAAAAATTAATAGGTACTGACAGGGCGAAACGGGAGCAGATGGATGCGAGCCAGATTAAACAGCGTTTGGTCGAGCTAAGAGAAGAATTTGCAAGAATCAAGGCCTATTTTGATAATAAGAAACTCGATGGTAAAGCGGTCGACGAGAAGTACCTGGACTTTTTGACGGATGCTCTAGACAGGGTTAACTTCTTGACGAGTGTTTACTGAGCGGAGGGTAGGATATGCTCAATATCTTGGATGTAAAGGCCGCACTTGCCGAGCAAATCCGCAGATATATTGACCAGGAGCATCTCGAACTGGAGCATAGAGGAGAGCCGGGAGCAGCTCCCAACCTCAACTCTTGTGTGCTGTTGGCGGGTATAGGCAACCAGGGAGCGAGAACCGTCTCCCGAATAATGAGGCAACTCAATACGATCGGGATTTTTTCTGACGACTATACCGGTCTAGCCTTGGTCGACGCCAAATTTCCGGAAAGGGATCCTCAGATTGAGTATATCGTTATGGAAGATTGCAGCATACCACGGTATAGGGTCCAAGGGAAACTGCTGGAGAAAAAGGACGACATAGTAAGAACCTTGGAAGCGCTCAACACAAGACTTACAAACGTCATGGAAAGAACCAGTGCAACGATTAAGATCTATGTCGTTAGCGATTTGTCCGAGGACTTATTTGCGAGCTGCCCAATGCTTCTGTGTTTGTTGGAAGACAAGCTTAACAGTTTTTTTGTAGCGAATACCGGTATCGAATTTACGGGCCTGTTTTTTCAAAGTGCCATGCTGAAAACTAAACAGGAACAGGCTAAGGTCTTTGCCGCTTGGCAAGAAATCAAATCTATGTCGTCTCCCGACTTTAAATTTGACATCGACCTGGGGGACTTTCCTGGGCGGAGAGCGAACCGGGTTTCTCGTAAAAAGCCGGTTTTTGCCATATCCTACATGTACTCTGATTTTGACGAAAATTTCTCTCCCATCCTAAAGACCGTCGATGGGGACTTTCGTGTGGCGGAGATGTTGGCCACTTTAGTCTATTTAAAGAGTAGTTCACAATTTAACGAAGCAAGAATTTATAATTCCCTTCAGATGCCTTCACCAACTGTGGCCAATGGCCTGCCACGTTATGCCACAATCGGTTATAGCAAAAAATCGCTAAAGATCTCCCCAATCTTTAGCGATACCTGCTGGTACCTTTTGAATAAGATCCGTAACGTTAACAAAAGCAAGGCGGGCTACATCAGTCAGGACTGGGAATCGGTATTGAGCGAATTGGAAATCAACAACTCCGGGATTGAGACATTGGAGTCCGAAGTCTATTCTTCTGTACATGAGACTCTCAAAGAAATCGAAGAACTTCACCTTCGCCTAGAAAAGAAAGTCGTTAAAGAACTACTAGCGGAAACCTTGGATACTGTCGAGAAATTACTAATTGGTGATCATGCCAAACTTATTTTTGAAGAAAGAATCATAAAGGCGGCCCAACAAATTACAGAAAACTATCTTCCGAAGCAGTTAGAGAGTTTTAAGAAAATCATTAAAGGTTATTTGCAAAACGAACGGCGGGGGTTGTTTTTTGTTAAGCGACTGTTAAAATCTGACGAAGAAAACAACAAGCAGAGTCTTATTAAGCACCTTGAGTTAAAAATCAATGAGTTAATGACACAGAGCGACGCTTTACGCCTGAGGGCAGACCGTGCTTCCCAATGGGCTATAGCAAGACTGGAAATAGAGCCTGACAAAAAAGGATTGTTAGGATTCGGGAACAAGAAAAATAACTTTTTACAGCGCTTAGTTGAAGTAAAATATGAGCTATTGCAAAGGGCCGTTGTTTACGACCAACTAAGGGAAATCTTAAAGGGTTACCTTGTTTACAACCGTAATCTATATGCCATCATTCTTGCAGAGGAAGAGAACATCCTAAGTCTGGAACAAGCTTTTGATGATCTTCGTAACACAGAGCGGATAAAACTTGTGACTGCGGGTGAGGACGCCCTCATCGACTTATTTAAAGATCGGTTAAATGAAACCCAAAAAGAAATTGCCAATGAAGCATTTGCAACGATTTTCCGAGATATCGATCTATCCGTATTCCGAGAAAACGGCAACTTTTTAGAAGCGGTCGTTAAGGCTTTATTTGATAATACCAGACAACTGCTACTACAAACCAACATTCAAACACTTTCGATGGAACAGCTGTTGGAAAGTCTTACACAAAACCAACCAGCGAAAGGTCAACAGATGGTTGAAGATCTTTACGCAAAATGCAATCTTGCTTTGAGTTTGAGTAAAGGGGTAATGTCCAGGCAACCTGAAACACATTACTACTTCTTTAACAATGCGGGCAATTCAGGCTTGCGCAGTTACATTAAGGGGCTTTTCCAGGGAAAGCCCAACGATGTTTTATTTGTAGACTATAAGTCAATCAAAAGTATACGCATGGTTAAAGCATGTTTCGGCTTTGACATTAAGGACATCTACTTTTATAGAAACTATGAGGATGCCTATGAAATGTTTGCGCCTGATCTATAAATGAATTATTCAATTTGCAGGACATTACCATTTAACGGTTATTATCGGACTTGAATTGCAATTGCATAATATACAGTTTAAACTATATATTGCGGAGGGAGTGGTGCAGATTGTTAGAAATTAAAATAAATCCTGAAGTAAATAATCCATGCCCTCTATGCGGAAATCTGGGTCAGAAGGTAAAAAACGTTACAGTAGATCATCAATTGAAAGATAAGACCGATATATATGGAGAACAGTTTTTCATATGCCGGACCCCGGAATGTGAAACAGGTTATTATACACAAAATGGGAAAATAATTCGCCAAGGGCAATTAATCAATAAAATATGGTTTAAGAAGAATATTTCTTCCCCCACCCCTATTTGTTATTGTGCAAACGTTACAGAAGAAGAAATCCTTTACCATGTTGCTGAGGCACGATGTTGCTCAGCTTTAGAGGATATTAAAAGGCACACAGGTGCAAATACAGGATGTGAATGTATAACAAAGAATCCGGCAGGCGGCTGATGTGCTTCCGTGGTGCAATCGGTGATTGCCAAAGGTTTAATTATGAGAAATCAAAAAGACTCTTTTTAGGGCTTCTTAGTTCTAGTTTAACACTTATCATCTGATCAAGAATGTTAAAGGCCGCTGTGGCGAATCAATAAATAGCCCATTTTGCGACGCAACACATATTTCAATAACATTCTCAGATAAGTAAGAAATGTTATTGAAATAATATTTAAAGTTGGAAGGTTGAGAGATTATGGCTAACGCAATAAATAAGATGCCGGTATTGTTCGTAGGGCACGGTTCCCCTATGAATGCAATTGAAGACAATAATTATTCAAGGAATTGGGCGAAAATAGCCCGGGAAATCCCAAAGCCTAAAGCAATTCTTGCAATATCCGCTCATTGGTATACAAATGGAAGCAGTATAACGGACGAAGAACATCCCAAAATGGTGTACGACATGTATGGATTTCCAGATGAACTATACGGGGTCGTGTACAAGGCAAAGGGTTCACCCGAACTGGCCCATTTGACCAAGGATTTAATTAAGAAAAATGTAAAAATAGATAACAGCTGGGGTTACGACCATGGCACATGGTCTGTGCTTTCTAATATGTACCCTGAGGCTGACATACCTGTATTTCAGCTTAGCGTGGACAGCAGCGCAAATGCAGAGGCCCATTTTCAAATAGGAAAGGAAATCAGTGCCCTGCGTGAAAAGGAAGTTTTAATATTAGGGAGTGGAAATGTTGTCCATAACCTTGAAAAGATAAACTGGGGCATGGCAGGTGGTCATCCTTGGGCAGTCGATTTTGATCGCTATATTAAGGACAAAATAATCAAAAAGCAATATCAAGATGTCATTAATTATGAGAACGCAGGACAATCTGCGAAATTAGCATTCTTTACACCGGAACATTTTTATCCCCTGCTATATATTTTAGGTGCGTCAAAGGATGATGATCGGATTTCAATATTCAATGATTCATGTGCAATGGGTTCATTGTCAATGACAAGCTATTTATTTCAGTAATGTAAATTTGGGCAATTTTTGGATCTTCCAAAAACACGTCTTCTTCATCACTTCACTAACATTTTTGCGCTCCAAGCTCAAACTTAATCTCAAACGGCCGCAGCTCTCCTTTGATCTCGCTCTAACGCTGGCTAATGCAAATGGTGAAGTTTGCAGGAAAACCTTTATGATATTAAGGGTTTTATCCAAGCAGCGATAAGCGCACTTTTTGATAGGCTTAGTCTTAAACCCCTCTTGAACCGTGTTAAGATGAAAGTGTCAAGAGACACTAACACAATTCAAGAGGGGTTTCCTCTATGCCTAGAGTAATAGAATGTGATGGCTAACGTTCAGTTTTGGAGGTAGTGGGATTTTTGCCATTGACAAGGTGTGGCTCAGTGTGCTATTTGTGAAGATAAAGTAGAAGGGATGATAAATATGGATATGATTCAAGTTAACCAAGAAAAATGTATCCGCTGTAGCCTCTGTGTTAATGTCTGTCCTACGAAATTTATTACTATGGGGGATCAGGGACCAGAAGCAACAGGAGAAAACTGTATTGCCTGCGGCCACTGTGTAGCTGTTTGTCCCTGGGCGGCATTAGATAACATGAAGGCGCCACTAGCCCAACAGTTATCGCTTGAAAAAGTACCTATCCTTGACGCGGATACGGCAGCCCGCTTTCTTCGAGCACGGCGCTCAATTCGCTGTTATAAGCAGGAGGTAGTGCCGCGGGAGAAAATCTTGCAGCTTCTTGATATCGCAAGGTTAGCTCCGACTGGCGGAAACACTCAGGGTGTGTCTTATCAGGTTATTGATAAAGCTGACACACTGCGTAAAATTACATCTTTAGTCATTGACTGGATGGAAGAGCAAGTACAAACTGGTTCTCCCTGGGGGCCGTATTATGCTCAGCCTATCGACAATTATCGTAAAACCGGTGAAGATGTTATTTTGCGCGATGCACCGTGTCTGGTTGTGGCTATATCGGCGAGGAACTTTCTGCCCCGCGGTCGAGATAATTCACATTTTTCTCTGGCTTATGCCGAACTTTATGCTCCGGCTATCGAATTGGGATCGTGTTGGGCTGGGTTCTTTGAAATGTGTGCCTCTAGCGGTTATCAGCCGCTAATTAGCCTCTTAGGTCTAAAGGAAGAAATGGCGGTCACTGGAGCACTGATGGTGGGATATCCCCAATTTACTTATAGACGGTTAGTCGACAGAAATCCGTTGAAAGTGACCTGGCAGTAAAAGCAAAATCTTCGCTAACTGCCCACCGTGGCATTTCGGCAAGACCTATGATCACTCATGAGGTTTATTGGGATAACTCTTTGATCCTTTCTCTTTTGGGTAAGACAGGTGCGTTGTTTTATGTGAAACAACGTACCTAATCTTACCCGTTTCTTAGGTAACGTAACTGATAGATAAATCGCTGATTTTTATTCTATCACTAGGTATTCAGTGGTATAATCGAAAAATAATAGATGGTTATAAATAGTCAATCAGAGATGGATGGCACATTAGACATCTTCGGTTAAAAGAGGAGAAAGTTCAAATGCGACTCAGAAAAAAGTGGTGGGCTAAGCCCGAATTAGAAAAAGATCATAAGGTCATTTTTACCCCTAAGGAGTACAAAGGAAAATGGAAAGGGTTCTTCGGCAATGATCATCCAATCCATCTGGAATTGGGATGTGGTCGTGGACGTTTTATTAACCAACTAGCAAGGATGAATACAAATATCAACTATATTGCGCTTGATGCCCATAATGAACTTTTGGTTCATGTCTTAAGAAAAGCCAATGAAAGCCACCTGAATAATATAAAAGTTATTCCAATATATATTGAGAACATCGGAGACATCTTTGCCCAAGATGAAATTGAGAAAATTCATATTAACTTTTGTAATCCATGGCCAAACAAAAGACATCATAAAAGAAGGTTAACCCATCCTAATTTCCTTAGACTATATCAAAATTTTTTAAAGAATGGATCGGAAATATGGTTCAAAACTGACGATGAATTACTTTTTGCAGATAGTCTTGAGTATTTCGAAGTTGCAGGTTTTAAAGAACTGTATAGGACTTATGATTTATACCAGAGCGATTTCCACGGGAATATCATGACAGAATACGAAGAGAAGTTTTGCAATCAAGGAATCAAAATAAAGTTCAGTAGGTTCAGAATTAGTACACAATTAAACGTAGCTCGTTGAAATGGGTACAGTTTCAGTCACCCCAGACTCCGCCATCCCTTTGCCACTGTGAAAGAATATGTAGGGTCAATGAAAAATAAGGAGGGATTTTGGAATGAAAAAGACAGAACTTCAAACACCTGCTATTTTAGTTGATCTCGATATTCTAGATTACAATATAAAAAGGTTCCAATCATTATGTAATATAAATGGAAAACAACTGTGGCCGATGATTAAAACACATAAGAGCACAGAAATAGTGAAAATGCAGGAAGCTGCAGGTTCAACCGGGTTTGTTTGTGGTACGCTTGATGAATGTGAAGGTATTTGCGAGTTAGGGGTAAAAAACATAATGTACGCCTACCCGGTCGCCAGTGATGTTAGCATTCAAAGGGTGATCGAACTGGCTAAAAAATGCCACTTTATTGCCCGCATTGATAACTATGATGGAGCCAAAATGCTCAATGAAGCGGCAAAATCAGCAGGTGTAAAGGTGAATTACACAATCATCATTGACTGTGGATTTCATCGTTTCGGGATTTCACCGGATAAGGTAGACGTTTTTGCAGATTCCTTAAAGGAATTTAAAGCTCTGGTATTGAAGGGTATTTCTACGCATCCTGGCAATGTCTACTCTGCTATAAAGCATGAAGATATTCAACAATATATCGACCAAGAAAAGAGTGCAATTAAAAAAGCTGTAGATTCACTCAAGGCTGCAGGCTATACTCTTGAGTTAATTACCAGCGGTTCCACGCCAACCTTCATTGGATCTGTTTCCGATGAAAACATCAATGTATTCCATCCTGGTAATTACGTGTTTAATGACAATATTCAGATGTCAACAAATACTGCCAAAGAGTCTGAGTGCGCTCTTTCGGTGTACGCCACGGTTATTTCTTATCCATCCGATGATGTGTTTATTTGCGATGCTGGTGCCAAATGTTTAGGACTTGATCAAGGTGCTCACGGTAACACTGCAATAAAGGGATATGGTTATGTAAAAGGGCATCCTGAACTCACTGTTTACAGCCTTTCTGAAGAAGTTGCCAAATTCCATATTAAAGGTTCCACAACACTGAAGGTTGGCGATAAGGTAGAAATAATTCCTAATCACACTTGTTCATCCGCAAACCTCACCAGTTATTTAATTGGCTGCAGAGGCGATACAGTAGAGAGGCTGATCGAAATCGATATGCGAGGAAATTCTACCACTAAGAACTTTAAATAGTGACTAACAACAATAAGGCCGCCTGTCAGAAGTCAGGCGGCCTTGCGAATCTGTAGATTTGTCCGACCGTCCTAACGCAATCATCCCGTCTAAGGCATGCCCGGTCAATCTCATCGGTATCGGTGGGGGCCTTTTTATGTTTTCTGGATTTCTTACGCGTGCTCCCTGCGGATACGTCATAAATAATTAAAAGCTACCACCTTTTCGGGTGGTAGCCAGTTCATAAGAGTTTTTTAGAAGATCACGCCTAAAGCGATAAGAATCAAAATTGCTACTGCAATGATAGCGACACCGACACCTGCGCCAACGCCATAAGGCGCAACGGGAGCAACAGGTCGAGGACAACATGCTCCGCTCATTCCACCATAACCCATACCGTACATAAGAAGTTCCACCTTTCTAAATTAGAATACGATTCCCATTGCGATCAGAAGAAGAATTATAACAACAACTGCCGCGATCCCTGCGCCAAAGCCCTTTCCACATCCGCAGCCTACCCCATCAACGTTACCAAATGCCATTTGAATTTCCTCCTTTGTTAAGAGATAATACATAATATGCAAAGTATGGGTTATGTGTAACAATATGGAATAACAAATAGCCAGAGTTTGATGTTATGATGGACAATATCTAGTTTTTCTTAGTTAATAGGAGCTCCCGTTAAGCTAATCCTTGTTCTGTTGTTTTAATGAATTATCTCCTTAATATGTGATAATATTTTCCTGCATATTTGAGCATCGGTCGCTGGGTTATAGCAATAGAATTAATTATACCAATTTAAAAGGTACAAACACTATATTCCTTGTATTCCATATATTGTTATTAATAGAAGAAAGAAGAAGCTTGGCATTAATGTCAAAAAGCTTTTGATTAGTTAAGGAGGAAAATAATATGGAATTACGTTCCGTTGCTTATAATCCAACTCTCGCGCCAGGTATGGGTGGAATGATGCCCGGAATGCATGGAGCACCTGGGGGGTACCAACACCTCGATTTTGATCCCTGTTGTCCTATGCCTTGCCCATCTTACGAGGAACCAATGATGCAGCATCATTGCCCGATGCCAATGCCGGCCCCTGTTCCAACTCCAACACACGAAGTATATGTAGTGAAAAAAGGGGATAGCGTTTATAAAATCGCAAAACGCTATGGGACGACAATGCAAGCCATTATCCTTGGAAACAACTTGCATAACCCAGATCTTATTTATCCAGGACAAATCTTATTAATACCAGGAGTGTAAAATAGGTAGCGTACCAAGAATGTTGCTGGATTGGGTTCAAATAACACAACAAAGCCGCCTGTTTAAAAGGGGGCTTTGTTGTGTTATTTCAAAACGAATGAGATTCGGGATTATAGGGACATTTTAATCTATTGTATTTAAGTAATTAGGCAAATAAAAAGCCACTATGAAAAATCCTTACTAACTTTTAAAGGTATATAAGAGCACGTAATGATCTATCTAACACCAGTATAGATCGCTGATTACCTAACTAGGGTCTTTCGACCATAATCAATAGACAAGCGTTTTACCACCTGCATATAATCTTTGGCCGACCCATATATACCCGGCAAAGAGCATATATAAATCTTGGCTCAACCATTACATACCCTTATGATAAGTATTATGGCTCTTTGCCCCAACATATTATGTTGGGAATTTTAGGGGCAATTTTGGCGTTGTACCATTATTATGTCTTTTGATGCTTCTGATACTTAAGAATAAAGCCATCCGAGCAACCGAAGCTTTGATTTATGTTTTGATGGATTTGGTCGTCTAAGTTTTCGGTAAAGCATCTATGAGTATCACAGCTTTAGGGTATGAAAGCAGCTTTTAATCAATTATTGGACCTAAATAACTTTAACGATAAAAAATTCAAGACTACGTTTATTTTTTGACGGCATTATGTTACAGTTAATTTCAAGTTGTTATATATAGTTTTTTCTAAAAAAAGAATGAGGAGATTTAAAGATGGAAAACGGATTAGAAAAAAAATACGGCCTTTTGACTGCTATTGCAATGGTTGTTGGTATTGTAATTGGTAGCGGCGTATTTTTTAAAGCGGAGAAAGTTTTAACCGCTACCGGTGGCAATCTTCCACAGGGTATCTTGGCCTGGATCATTGGTGGATTAATCATGATTGTCTGTGCTTATGTTTTCGCAACGATGGCCACTCGATATGAGAAAGTGAATGGTATCGTTGACTACGCTGAAGCAACTATTGGTAGTAAGTACGCTTATTTTATTGGTTGGTTCATGGCTGCTATTTATTATCCAACTCTAACCTCCGTACTTGCATGGGTTTCTGCTAGATACACATGTGTTTTGTTAGGATGGAATATAGTTGGCGCTGAAGCGATGGCCATTTCTGGGTTTTTTCTGGTTGGAAGCTTTGCTTTAAACGCCCTTTCACCAAAGCTTGCAGGTAAGTTCCAGGTCTCGACCACCATGATCAAGATTATACCTCTTGCTCTGATGGCCGTTGTCGGGACAATCGTGGGTCTAAGAAACGGTATTTTGGTTAGTAACTTCACGAGTGGTGTCATTGCTAATGTGAGTAGCAACTACCCGCTTTTTACCGCTGTTGTTGCTACGGCTTTCGCTTATGAAGGATGGATTATTGCAACCAGTATCAATGCTGAACTGAAGGATGCTAAGAAAAACCTGCCGTTAGCACTTACCTTTGGAACACTGTTTGTTGCTCTGATTTACATTCTGTATTATACAGGACTTGCCGGGGCTGTTAATAACAGCGTTATGATGAAAGGCGGCGAAGCGGGAGCAAGGCTGGCATTTTCCACTGTATTCACTAACATGGGAGGTACAGTTCTGTTCGTATTCGTGGTAATTTCTTGCTTGGGAACTTTAAATGGTTTGATGATGGGCTGCACCCGCGGTTTCTACTCTTTAGCAGCTAGAGAGATGGGTCCTGAACCGAAAATTTTTAAATGCGTCGATGTCAACACCAATATGCCGACGAACTCCTCTATTTTAGGGGTTCTGCTAAGCGGTGTTTGGCTGTTGTACTTCTTTGGCGCAAATCTGGCACCTGTCAGTTGGTTTGGGCCGTTTAGTTTTGATAGCTCTGAACTTCCCATTGTTACCATCTATGCTATGTATATCCCTATTTTCATTATGATGATGATAAAAGAGCAGTCACTAAACTTCTTTAAACGTTTCCTCATGCCGTCACTTGCTATCTGCGCCTGTGTCTTCATGGTAATTGCTGCATGCTATGCCCATGGCAAGGCTGTCTTCTTCTATCTTATTATTTTCTGCGTTATCATGGCAATTGGGATGGTTATAACTCCAAAAAAGAAATAATATTTTTAGCAGGGTATAGCGTGCACCCTAGGACTACGTCCTAGGGTGCACGTGAAGACAGTCGTGTTGATAAAGAGAAAGTAGCTTGGTATCAAGGAGTTTTAGGGTTTTAGGTAATTTATATATTGTATGTTATGTTCCCTCGGACACTAGTTTGAGGGAACTCTTTGTTAGGGGGTTGCACTCTTTCTGCAAACATATACATATATGTGCGAAAAGAAGGCTGTTTTTTCAGAATAGTGTATTAGATTTAGGCAAAAGGACCCTAGATAAAAGCCATTTCCATTATTTATATATATCAATACTTCGTAAGAAAGGTGTATATTATGATAGGAATTTGATGAGTAATCTCATTTTTTAGGAGATGGTGGTAACATGGGTAGTACAGGGATTCCCAGTTCTTCGAACGCGATAATGCAGCCACGACTCTACCGAAAACCTGCAGGGGTCCATCACTACAGCCGAAAGAAAAAGCGGTTGAGGCGCCTTATGGCATGGATCGTAAGTCTTTTCACTATTTTTTTCTTATTTTTTATGGGGTTTCTCTACTCATCGCTTCAACCGTTTGAGATGCTTCGCAGCTTATGGGTGACAAGTGCCATGACGACCATGAACCACCAGTACCTGGCGACCTGGTTTTTTAATGATGCAGAGATTAAAAGAATACAGCAAAGCAATGATGCCGCTATTCTAGGCAACTCTAATCCTTCGAGTATTAATATGCTCAGAAGTGGCAGTAATAATGGAACAGAACTCATCGACGTCAGTCAGAAGGGGTTTAAAGGATACTTGCTAAAAGTTAATAACCCTGCACGCGTCAAGGTGGCGGCGACGCATTATCTTGGCAAGAAGGGAGAAAAAGCAGAAGACATTGCCAAGGAAACTGGGGCTGTCGCAGTTATCAATGGGGGGATGTTTGATGACCCACAGGGAAACGGAAACGGCGGTCACCCTTTGGGCATCCTCATCTCAGGGGGTAGTACTCTTTACAAAGAACCAGTGACAACGTATGATATTATCGGCCTGAACCGCAGCAATGTCCTAGTTCTTGGTCATTATACTCAGGCCCAAATCAAGCAGCTGGGTATACGGGATGCGGTCACGTTCAGTCCATTTCTTGTCGTCAACGGTAAGCCAGCGATCACACATGGAGACGGGGGATGGGGCATTGCTCCAAGGACCGCAATTGGACAAGCTCAGGACGGGACTATATTGATGTTGGTTATCGACGGACGCCAGATCGGTTCTATAGGCGCGACGCTTAAAGATGTACAAGATATCATGCTTAAATACGGTGCCTATAACGTCGCCAATCTTGACGGCGGAGCCTCAACCGTTCTCTATTATGACAACCAGATAGTTAATCATCCGTCGAGTCAGTACGGTGAACGCCTTGCACCCTCCTTTTTTATCGTTAAGTAACTTTGCGTATATATAAAATACCTTTAAGATGATGCAAATAAAGCTAGCCTGCACAACCATAGCAAAGGATTGATTTCCAAGGAACTCGAAAGGGTTCCTTTTTTGCTGCTCAATCTCAATCTAGAGAGGGAGGAGGCCTACATTGACAAGAGAACAAAACCATATCATGGACGGCTCCCCATTCCTTCCAAGCAATGAAAATGCAATTTCGTAAATAGAGCCTTTTGGCTCTGTTTTTGCTGTATGACGAGTGCCAATGTGAATGGTCTTCCCATTGAACATACGGATTCCGGTGCTAGAAAGAGTTTAGCTGGGATTGTTGACTATTATTTAATACATAACCGTGAAATCTATCTGAAACCGGAGATTACAATGATGTAGACCTGCGGACAAACCCCTTCAACCACCGACAGACATATAGCCATGCACTGAGGAGAGGAAAGAGCAGGGCTGCTCTGCTCTGGTAGAAGGCTAAAGAGTCTAATCTATTAGGCCCCCCTAAATACCTTGATAAAGGCCAATTATTCAATCAAAAGCTTATATATTCGAAAATGTGGGCATTTTAGCGCGTCATAACTCATAGGATACATTTACCATAGGTATTAGTGTTATTTAGATATAATTACCATAAATATCCAACATCCTTTTTTCACTTTAGGTTATCCTATAAAAGTCATAAGTTTATTTTAAGGGAGGCTTCTAAATTATGGGTAATAATAATGATCAAGACACTGGAAATGGACCAGGAAAAGGACAAAATAAAGGGGCTGGACCACGAAAAGGAAAATCGAAAGAAAAAGGGTAAGAACAAGTGAAGTCGCGTGAACAAGGGTTGGTTCATAACAGGATACCAAAATAGTTAACTGTATTGGACTATATTGTTTAAACATCATGCTCTAGAAATATTCTGGGGCATGATGTTTAAAGAAAATTTATACATTTGTAAATGTCTTGGATAGCTTCGATAGGTGAGTTGAATGCTGGATTTGAAACTATTTATTGGCAGTTTTATTTTGCTTTTTCTTGCCACTGGAGGAAGGGGTAGGGTGTATCAGCTAGAATAAAGAGTTTCTGACATATGATCAAGATTTACAATCACATACATCAAACTGTTTTTAAAGAGGTAAAAGGCGTTTTATCCTAGGTTCCAAAAAGCACTAAGGTTATTTGAGCAGGATTAGTTTTTGTACCATAGTCACCAACTTAGTGAGTTACCAGTGGGATTCATTTGACTATGAATGATACCAACACAGCTTTTCAAAGTCTAATGACATTGGGTACAACCCTTCTACGAGCAATTAACAACAATTTGTTTAGCTCTAAACTATGCTACTTAACTTTGATTTCGTCAATTAAAAATTGGTCATGAGTCGAGGACAAACTTAACAAGCAAATTATAGCCCCTGCTAATGCAAGAAACATGTCCCAATGTGTGTCCCAAATATCTCCCTGAAGCCCAAGGAAAGCCTCTGCGCCTCCGCCCAACATTATTGCCGCGCACCACTCAACTAATTCATAAAGAGAACTTACCCCAAGAACTAATCCGAGAACAATGATTATAAGCAGTTTCCCTTTTGGAAGGAAGATATTCGCAGCAGGATTTCCCTTAAAGTAAGGGCCCAAACGAAACCATTTATAAAATGCCCAAACCGATCATAGTAATTTCTCCCAAGATAAAAAGAATCCTTTAGCCAGTTAAATAGTGGCACTTTGCCATAAGTGTAATGCCCACCGATGAGGACTATTATTGCACCCAAACATAGAAGCAAGTAAACTGGGGTGGTGAGACGGAACTTGTTATAGGTATAAATAATAATAAATGCTCCCAAAACAACCGGAGTAACCTCTAAAAACCAAGTGCCCAATTGGTAAGGCTTATAAGCAGACCATATAAACACTAAGACTAAACTTGTTAGAAGGAAACTGTGTATCGGTTTAACTGATTTTAAGCTTGAAATTTTCATTTTACGCTTGTCCATTCTTTTGATTTCTTAACTTCTATCTTGGCTTAGTTCTAGATAAATAATTCAATATAAATTGCATTACCTAAAATCTCACCCATAATTCGCGCCGAAATGATGTCGAAAAAAGCCAGTTGTGTGATTTGGGTTTTGCTTAAAAATCTAGTAATAGGTAAATTAGGCACACCCGTTTTTTACGCCACAATAAACGGTCTCTGCAACAGGAGGCTTTGAGCTGATATTGTATTAGGGTAATTTCCTACTAATCTATTAATATTTCCATGGGCAGTTATGGATAAAAAATACAGTAGACATTACAAACTAAAGGTTGTATACTAACAAAGCGCCAAACGGCTCACAGAGATTGAATTGGCTAGGAGATGAACCTTCGAACTTTTCGATCGAGACCAAAGCAATCAGTTATTGACAACGTGAGTTGAAAATGCTAAGATGTGATTCCGGCCCAAACGGGTGCTGGAAACAAAGTTTAAACCATGGTCTTTGAAAACTAAACAACAAGGACAGCCAATGAG